>NZ_JBSLZM010000076.1:0-24434 GCF_056494385.1 Aquifex sp.
AAGGATTATACTTGACTTGGTCTCTCCCTTTGCGAGTACCTCCATAATCCCGGGGTATTTTGTAAAATGCTCGTGAATCTTCTTCCAGTTTTCCTTCTTTGCGGAAACGAGTATATCTATATCCCCTATAGTTTCCTTTCTTCTTCTCAGGCTTCCCGCAACGGATATATTCTCGTAAAAATCTTTCACTTTCTCCATGTGCTTTAGTACCTCTTGGGCCATATTGTAGGCCTCTATTAGAGGTATCCTTTCCTTACTCTTTTCCCATATCTCTATTCCTCTTAAAATCCTGAGTGCCTTTACCGGACCGAATCCCCTAATTCTGTTGAACTTCCCCTTTTTCAGGGCTTCTATAAACTCCTCTTTAGTTCTTATCCCCAATACCTCGTAAGCTACCTTTAAGGTTTTGGGTCCGACTCCCGGAGCATCCATAAGCTCAAGAAGTCCCTCGGGAACCATACGCCTTAGTTCCTCATACTTCTTTATCGTTCCCGTTTTTAAAAACTCCTCTATCTTTAATAAGGTTGATTCTCCTATCCCTTGCATTTTATGGAGCTTTCTCTCATAGAAGGCTTTTTCAACGTCTTCCGGAAGCTCCGCTATAATGTTCGCCACCTTCCTGTAGGTTCTTATCCTGTAGGGGTTTTCACCGAGGAACTCAAGGATGTCAGCCATCCTTTCAAAGATTTTCGCAAGCTCCTGATTTTTGTTCATAGCATTAACTTATGCTCTTTTCACAATCTCCTCAAGGGCTCTTATAAAGGTTGGGTGGCTTTGGAGTGTGGGAATGCGTATGAACTCCTCATAACCGAGTTCTTCCGCAAGGCTTTTATAAACGTGGTCAAGCTCGTAAAGGGTTTCGCTGTGTTCCGATACAAAGGATACAGGAACGACAACGAGTTTCTTAACGCCTTTTTTTATTAAATTTCTTATAGCTTCTTCCGTTGAGGGCTCAAGCCATTTACCGAAACCTACCTTACTTTGGTATGCGAGGGTATAATTAACCTCGGGAAAGTTTTCCATTATAAGTTTAACCGTCTCTTCCGTCTGCCTCTGGTAGGGGTCTCCCCTCTCAACAACTTTTTTCGGCAGGCTGTGAGCTGAGAAAAGAAAGTGGTAATCCTTGGGGTTTTTTACCTTTTCCTTTATACTCTCAACCCACGCTTTTATGAATAGGGGATTATCGTAAAAATGGGAAACTTTTTTCACTTTCAGGTCTCCCCCTTTGAGCTCTTTTAGTGACCTTTGGAACTCGTTAAAGGCAGAGCCGGTCGTCGTTATACTAAACTGGGGATACAGGGGGAGAACTACAAGCTCCTCTATTCCTTCATCAAGGAGTATTTTTAAAGCGTCCTTAATAAAGGGTTTCCAGTATCTCATACCTACGACAACCCTGTATTCTCCTCCCAACCTCTCCTGGAGTGCCCTTGCCTGCTCAAGGGTCTGTTCAAGCTGGGGAGATTTTCCTCCCATTAACTCGTAATACTCTCTCGTTTTCTTTGCCCTTACCTTTGCGATTATTTTTGCGAGGAGTTTTTGAAAGGGTAACTTGAATATGTCGGGGTCGGAAAAGAGGTTGTATAAAAAGGGTTCCACAGCCTCCAGGGAGTCGGGACCCCCAAGGTTTATCAATAAAACACCTTTCTTACTCAATGTTTGCCTCCTTTAAAACCTCTATAAGGTTTTTTGCTGCTTCCTGTTCGGCTTCCTTTTTCGTTCTTCCTTCTCCTATGCTCCTAAACTCCTTTACACTTGCCTCAACGATGAACTTCTTTTCGTGGCTCGGGCCCTCAACACTTATGAGTCTGTAAGATGGTCTTACCTTCCAGTGCTTCTGCGTTATCTCTTGGAGTATGGACTTAAAGTTCTTTTTTGTTTTCCCCTCCTTTATGGCTTTCAGGATTTCCTCACGGAAATGTTTGTAAAAGAGTTCTCTTGTAAAGTTTGCATCTCTTCCGCTGTCTATGTAAACCGCAGCCCAAACTGCTTCAAACACGTCTCCGATAACGGTCTCGTTTATCTTACCCCTCTTTATTTTTATAAATTTTTGAAGCTCCAGTTTCCTCGCAAGGTGATTGAAAAACTCCTCGCTTATGAGGTAAGCTTTTAAGGGTGAGAGGTAACCTTCCCTCTTTTGAGGATAGAGCTGAACGAGAAGGTCTACTATAAAGAAGTTAACTAGTGCATCTCCCAGAAACTCAAGAGTTTCGTAATGTTCCCTTCTTGAAACGGATATGTGGGTAAGAGCCTTTTCAAGGAGTGTTTTATCCCTAAAGGTGTATCCCAGTTTCCTTTCAAGCTCTTCAAGCATTCTCAAAAAGTTTAAGGTAAAGCTTCGCTATCTCCCTTGCCAGGTTGTTCATCCTCCTTATGTACCTTGCCCTTTCCTGAACAGATATAGCCCCCCTTGCATCGAGGATGTTAAATACATGGGAGCACTTGAGAAGGTAATCGTAAGCGGGCATAACCAGCTCATGTTCTATCAATCTCTTTGATTCTCTCTCAAAGAACTCGTAAACCTTAAAAAGCATATCGGTATCCGCAAGCTCAAAGTTATACTTACTCCACTCCCACTCAGAACGTTTGAATATATCACCGTAGGTTATACCTTCCTTCCACTCTATATCAAAAACGCTGTCTTTATCTTGTATATACATCGCTATTCTCTCAAGTCCGTAGGTTATCTCAACCGATATCTCCTCAAGGTCAAGCCCCCCTGCCTGCTGGAAGTATGTAAACTGGGTTATCTCCATTCCGTCAAGCCAGACCTCCCATCCGAGGCCCCATGCCCCGAGGGTAGGGCTCTCCCAGTCATCTTCAACGAACCTTATGTCGTGCTCAAGGGGGTCTATTCCTAAGACCTTAAGGCTTTCAAGGTATATCTCCTGTGGGTTTTCCGGAGCGGGTTTAAGTATCACTTGAAACTGGTAGTAATGCTGAAGTCTGTTTGGATTTTCCCCGTATCTCCCGTCCTGGGGTCTTCTTGAGGGCTCAACGTAGGCAACGTTCCAGGGTTTTTTACCGAGAACCTTTAAAAAGGTTGCGGGGTTCATAGTTCCCGCACCGACTTCAACGTCGTAGGGTTGCCATATTAGACAGCCTTTTTCGGCCCAGAACTTGTGAAGTTTCATTATTATGTCTTGGAAATACATGTAGTTAATTATAAGGGTTATACTCCCTCCTCTAAAACCTTGCGGGCTTCCTCCTCGCTCGGAACACCCACAAAAGCAAGCTTTCCGTCAACTATGCTTGAGGGAACACCCCTTATCATTAGCTTGGTAACCCAATATCTTCCCTCGGGCGTTGATATATCAAGTACGTCATACTTAAAGCCGTATTCCTGCTGAAGTTTTCTCCAAAGGGCATCCGCATGGGGACAGGTGGGACACCATTGAGAAACCAGAAGTATAACGTGCCTGTCCTTTGCACCCATCACACACACCTCATACAGACTATATCCCACTCATCTATGTGCTTCTTTATCTCTTCGTAAGCCTTTTCTCCCGTAACGAGTTCTCTCAAATCCCTCTTTAAGGTTTCCTCGCTAACCGGCCTTATCTTAACTATCCAAGCATCTCCGTAGGGGTCTATGTTTATGTAGTTGGGATCTTCCACAACTTTGGAGTTTACCTCTACGATTTCCCCCTCAACGAGGGCGGGAACGGGACCCGCCCACTTTCCGCTTTCAAGGGTTGCAACGGGTTTTCCTTTCTTCACCTTTGTTCCTACGGGCTTGACCCTTATATGGAGAAGCCTTCCCGCTCTGGTCTGTCCTACGTCCGTCAAACCTAAGGTTACGGTACCGTCTTCGTTTACCCTCACCCATACCTGGTTTTCCACGTCGTAGTATAAATCCTTAGGTATCACACACCCCTGATACTCCCAAGCTGTTCCCAGGTCTTTCTCCTGAGTCCCCATTTGCTTTTAATTTTATGTCCTAAGGCTTCGTAAATCAATATTTACTTATTTTTGTTTTTATAGGAAGTTCTTATATAATTAGGAGACTATGAAAGAACTTGTAGCTTCTGCACTTCTCGGACTTATCTCCTTGGCTTCAGACGGGCAAGATTGGTGTCCGAAAGGAAAGGACGTAATAGTAAGTCCTGCTGTTAAGATGATTGTAGAGGGCATCGTTGATTACGAGGATGAGAACTTTTGTAAGCTCTTGATAAAACATGGAGTAGTTGAGACGGTTCTTATGTTTACGGAGGATGGGAACTACTACAAGGTAATCCAATACGAATACGGGAAAAAGAGGACGGAGCTTGATATAAAGGGAACAAAAGCTATACTTAAGATTTTCAACAAGAAGGGTGAGGTAATAGAAGAACTCAAATCAAAGGAAGCCTTTTAAATAAGTTTCAAGACGTCAAAAAGTAGTATGAAGTTTATCGCAAATATTATTATTCCTACCACTATGTATAGACCCGTGTGAGTCCTGTAGTATCCTCTGTCTACATCTTTTATGGTTTTGTAAAAGTTAAGTGTTCCGAGGCTGAGAGCTATAAGACTGAGAATCATTATAGTTATACCTATAGCCTTCAGGGAAGTTATATCGTGGGAAAACTTTATATGTAGTTTCTTCTGAAGTTCCGTGAGAAATATCTCAAACTTGTCAACCACGAAACCGAATATCATTAGGGCTACGCTGGTTCTTACCCACGCGAGAAAGGTTCTTTCCGCTGCCATGTAAATTCTCGGGTCTATAACTTCTTTTTTGTCCACAACTTCACCTCCTTCTATGTAACGGATGTCCGAGAAGAACTTCAAGAATGCGTAGACATCCGTAAGAACCGCGAGGGATATTAAAACAACGGAACCCTTTATTAAATGCCTATCAATATAACCGAAGAAGAAAATATCAAGGAGTGCAGCTTTATTCAAGACGAGTCCCACCGCACTGGCCTGAAAAGAGAGTTTAAGGATGGATAGATAGGTCCTTTCCGCTGCCATAAAGAGCCTTGGTTCTTTAAGAGGGGGAAGGTGCTTAAAGATAAGCATTTAGATATATTTTTCCACCTTTTTCCTGAAGTTTTCAAGGAGTTTTAATCCCTTCCTTTGACTTTTCTCAGGATGAAACTGAACAGCAAGAACGTTATCAACCTCAACCGAAGAGACGAAATACTCCCCGTAATCGGTCGTCGTTAGGATTACACTTTCATCCTTCGGGATTACCCTGTAGGAGTGGACGAAGTAAAAGAAATCCCCCTCCTTTAAACCGCTAAGAACTTCACTCTCTTTTTTAAACCATAGCTGGTTCCAGCCTATATGGGGAATTTTAATACCCGGAGGCAGTAACTTTACTTCACCTTCAAGAATTCCGAAACCTCTGTGTTCCCCGTGCTCGTAGCTCTTCTCAAATAAAAGCTGGAGACCCAAACATATACCGAGAAAAGGCTTCCCCTTCTCTATGTGCTCTTTTATAGGATTTATAAGGTTTAAATCCTCAAGGTTCTTCATAGCATCCCCGAAGGCACCCACACCCGGAAGAACGAGAACGTCCGCTTCTTTTACCTCCCTGTAGTTACCGGAAACCGTAACTTCGGGAAAACCTACAGTTTCAAGGGCTTTTGATACGCTCCTTAAGTTTCCCATTCCGTAGTCTACTACAACCGTCTTCATAACGTTCTTGGAGCGGGCGACGGGATTTGAACCCGCGACCTGCGGCATGGGAAGCCGCCGCTCTACCCCTGAGCTACGCCCGCTCAGAAAATATTTTATTATATCTCCATTATGGAAATAGTAGACCTAAGAAAGGACGACTGGAAGCTTGATAAAAGACTTGAATACCTCGCAAAGCGGGGAGAAATCCTTGAAGAAGAATACGAAAAAACCGTAAAGGAAATACTAAAAAGGGTAAAAGAAGAGGGGGACAAAGCGGTAATAGAGTTTACCCAAAAGTTTGACGGAGTAACCTTAACTCCCGAAACTATGGAAGTTCCCTACGAAGAGCTTGAGAGGGCTTACAACGAGATAGAACCCGAGGTTAGAAAAGCCCTTGAGGTTGCGGAAGAAAGGATAAGAGTTTTTCATGAAAAACAGCTTGAAAACTCCTTCTTTAAGGAAGAAGAGGGAATAGTTCTCGGTCAGAAGGTTGTTCCCATTGAGAGGGTCGGTATATACGTTCCCGGGGGAAAGGCGGCTTACCCTTCAACGGTTCTTATGAACGCTGTTCCCGCATCCGTTGCAGGGGTTGAGGAAATAATTATGGTCTCTCCTAAACCCAATAAGTATACACTCGCCGCTGCGTTCATAGCCGGAGTAAACAGGGTATTCAAGATAGGGGGAGCTCAGGCTATAGGGGCACTCGCCTACGGAACACAAACGATACCCAAGGTAGACAAGATTGTCGGACCCGGGAATATATACGTCGCGTTAGCAAAAAAGCTCGTGTTCGGAACAGTTGATATAGACATGATTGCGGGACCTTCTGAGATACTCGTTATAGCGGACGAAGGGGCTAACCCGAGGTGGATTGCAGCTGACCTTCTTTCACAAGCGGAACACGACGAGCTTGCAGCATCTATTCTCCTCACACCCTCGGAAACACTGGCACGGAAAGTAAAGGAGGAGGTTTACAACCTCCTTTCCCGGCTTGAGAGAAAGGAGATAGCCGAGAAGTCTCTCGGAAACTTCGGGACAATTTTCATAGTGAAGGACCTGTACCATGCCTGTGAGGTTGCTAACTACATAGCACCCGAACACCTTGAGGTTATGACGAGAGAACCCATGGCTTTACTACCCGAGTTAAAACACGCGGGTGCGATATTCCTCGGAGATTACACGACGGAACCCTTGGGAGACTATGTTCTTGGTCCCAATCACACACTCCCCACAGGAAGAACAGCGAGGTTCTTCTCCCCATTGGGGGTTTATGACTTTGTGAAACGCTCATCAGTTCTTTACGTGTCTTATGAGGGATTTAGGAGGGTGAGCGAGTATGCGGAAGCAATAGCAAAGGCTGAAGGTTTAACGGCCCATGCATTTGCGGTTAAGGTGAGAAGGTGAAAAGGGTTTTCTTTCTCTTTTTCTTAATACTCCTTTCCTGTGCTCCAAAGGTAAGAAAGTGTCCTTCCGGCGATTACGTTCTCTCCCTTATGAGAAAACCACCCGAAAAGGTAAAGATTTACGGACAAGTAAAAGCTTTATTTCTTAGATTTCCATTTATCATCTCGAGGGAAGGAAAGAAAGAGCTTGTAGAGACCCCCGAAGGAGATTTAATGTTTGGGGATTCTTACACTTGTCTGAGGAATTTCTGTTTTGAGTTTCCCTTTACACCTTCTCAGGTAATTTACGCGTACTTTCCAGGAAGGTATAAGCTCGTTATGTGTTCAGATTACCGGATTTACGAATCCGATAAGGGTTTAAGAATTTACGTGAGAAATGGAGAGATAAAGAAAGTCACATACAGGAACGTTGAGATTGTTTACGGGAATAGAACATCTTCGGGCTACTTCAAGGAGCTTGAGATAAGATTAATGGATAAAGCCGTTAAAATTTACGTAGAGGGGTTAATGTTATGAGATTTAACGTTGTTGCAATAGGCGGGGGAACAGGTCTTTCCTCCCTTCTCAGAGGTTTAAAGGAAGAGGTGGGGAAAAACATAAAAGAACTCAGTGCCATAGTTACCGTTGCGGACAGCGGGGGAAGCACGGGAAGGCTCAGAAAGATATACAACATTCCCGCACCCGGAGACATAAGAAACTGCATAGTTGCTTTATCGGATGCCGAGGAGCTCATGCAAAAGTTATTCCAGTATAGGTTTAAAGGGGACGGTCTTGAGGGGCACGCCTTCGGAAACCTGTTTTTAACAGCCCTTACTGAGCTCACGGGAAGTTTCCTTGAAGCGGTAAGGATGAGCTCAGAAATTCTAAAAACAAAGGGAAAGATAATTCCCTCTACGGACGAAAACGTTAACCTCGTCGCGGAGTTTGAGAACGGAGAAGTGGTAAAGGGAGAGGAGGAGATAACCGAATACGGGAAAAAGGGAAACAGGATAAAAAGCATTTGGCTAGAACCCCAAAAACCGAGAGCTCCTGAGGAAGCACTAAGTAAAATAAGGGTAGCGGACCTAATAGTAATAGGGCCGGGAAGCCTATTCACAAGTATAATTCCAAACTTCCTCGTTTCGGAAATAAGGGAAGCGGTAAGGGAAAGCGGAGCACTTAAGGTTTTTATAGTAAACGCGATGACCCAACCGGGTGAGACGGACGATATGACTGCTTGGGACCACATAAAAACCTTTTTGGATTTCTCCGGGCTAGAAAAGGTTGACGTTGCAGTTGTAAATACAAAGATGCCACCCGACAGGCTTCTCAGGAAGTATCTCGCGGAAAACCAGGAGCCGGTCACTCCTGATGTATCAAGAATAGCGAAGGAAGGTATAAAGGTTTACGCGGAGGACCTAATAGGAGATGGCGGGGATTACGTAAGACACTGCTCAAGAAAACTTGCAAGTCTTCTCATTAAAATACTTGAGAATGAACTTTCTAAAGTTTGATACGAGGAAACTCCCCGAAAGCGAGGCGAGTGTAGTTATATGCGGAAGTGGAATAGGGGGTATTACAACGGCTCTTTATCTGAAGGAACTGGGGATTAACCCTATTATACTCACCCGTGGTATAGGGAACACCTATTACTCCCAGGGAGGTATTGCTGCCGCTGTTCTTTCGGATGATAGTCCTTACCTTCACTACTGCGATACGTTAAGAGCCGGAAGATATCTCAACGACGAGATAAACACGAAGATACTCACTTACGAAGGGATAATGAGGATACTTGACCTTGAAAGGTGGGGTGTTAACTTTGACAAGAGGGACGGGTTTTACGATACAACCCTTGAAGGTGGACACTCAAAACCAAGGGTTTTGAAGGTTAAGGACTTCACGGGAAGGGAGATATACACAAAGCTCTTAAACAGGGTGAAAGATCTTAGCATTCCTATAATTGAAGGGGAACTTCAGGAGTTGGTAGTTTCCGAGAACAGAGTAAAAGGGCTTATTTACCTGCGAAATAACTCCCTTGAGTTTATAAGAACTTCTGCTGTAGTTTTAGCTACCGGTGGTGCTGCCTCAATGTATTACTTTACCTCTAACCCCACGAAGGTTAGAGGAGACGGGATAGGCTTAGCTCTCAGGAGCGGAGCTAACGTAAAAAACCCCGAGTTTGTTCAGTTTCACCCTACCGTTTTGAAGAACTCAAACCTGCTTATCTCGGAGGCGGTAAGGGGAGAGGGCGGTATCCTTGTAAACGAGAAAGGAGAGAGGTTTGTGAACGAGCTTCTCCCGAGGGACCAAGTATCCCGAGCTATATACAGGGAACTAAAGGAAGGGAGGGAGGTGTTCCTTGACTTCAGACCCATAGTAAAAAAGGGGATAAAGCTTGAGGAGAGATTTCCAACTATTTATAAGTTCCTCAAAGAAAGGGGCTACGACCCCTACAGGGAGCCCGTTCCGGTTATTCCTGCGGCTCATTACTATATAGGCGGTGTTGAGGTTGACGATAGAGGAAGAACAAGTGTCAACGGCCTTTATGCCGTGGGTGAGTGTTCATGCACGGGTGTTCACGGAGCAAACAGGTTAGCATCAAACTCTCTCCTTGAGGGTATTGTTTTCGGGTGCAGAACCGCATACCAGGTTGCCCTTGATTTAAAGCTATCAAAAAAGACAGATAAACACTTTAAGTGTGGAAGACAAGGAGATAAAAATCCCTCTTTCGGTGTTGAAGACCTGAAAAAATTAATGTGGGAAAAGGTTGGACTTGAGAGGGAAGAAAGTGAGCTGAAGGAGGCAAAAAACAGAATTCTTGGATGGCTTGAAGAAGCTAAGGAGTGGGAACCCTCTCCTAAAAACAGGCAGCTTTTTGATATACTTCTCGTTGCATTGGCTACCGTTGAGGGAGCTATTGAGAGGAAAGAAAGCAGGGGAACCCACTACAGGAAGGACTATCCAAACGAGAGGGAGACATACAGGAGAGATACGGTCCTCTCCCTTTCGGCACTCTTAGAAAAATGATGACCTTTAGCATATCTTTATTACGGTATCTTCATTAAATTCCTTAGAAAAAGGAGGTAGAAAATATGGCTGAAGAAAGGAAGGAAGAGCTCCAACAACAGGAAGCTAAGATGCCTACCAGAGAAGAGATTGAAAAGGTTCTTGACGAGATTAGGCCGGCTCTCAGATTTGACGGCGGAGATGTTGAGCTTGTAGACGTCCAGGATGACGGAACAGTTCTGGTAAGACTCGTAGGTGCTTGTTCGGGATGCGGAATGTCCGTATTAACCCTGAAGGCTGGTATAGAAAGGGTCCTGAAACAGAAGTTCCCTCAGATAAAAGAAGTGAAAGACGTAAACATGGATATACCAACAACCTTCGGCTTTTAACCCCCTTCTCTCTTTACCTTCCACTTAGTTCCCGCAGGTGTATCCTCAAGAATTATACCGAGTTCCTTTAACTTATCCCTTATATAGTCCGCAACTTTGAAGACTTTTTCCTTTCTTGCTATGTTTCTGGCTTCAACAAGTATCTCAATAAGCTTTTCATCGTAAACCTTGCCGGCTTCCAGTTCTTTCTCAACTACCCTCTCAACCTCACATTCGGGATATAGATCCTCAAGGAGTCCGAATATCTTTTTCATCGTATTTAAAAGGGATTTTGAGGCAAACTCGTAAGCTTCAAGCTCACCTTTTGTTATTTTCCCTTCAGAAAAAGCATTGTTCTTTACCTTATTCAGCTCGGTGACAAGTCCGAAAACATGGGCGAGAGCTTCCGGGGTGTTAAAGTCATCGCTCAAAGAAGCGTAAAACTTTTCTTCAAACTCCTTAACATTGTCGTAGAGGGGATGAGTTCCCCCTTGGCTTTCTTCAACTACTTGCAGTTTTTTGAGAAGTTCGTAGTCCTCAATCGCTCCCTTTAGTCTCTCGTAGGCCTTTAGTGTTTCTTCCATCTTCTCCCACGAAAAGTCAAGTGGACTTCTGTAGTGGGTAAAGAGAACGAGCAATCTCAGGACATCGGGGTGATACTTCGTATAAACCTCCTTCAAGGTCACGTAATTTCCAAGGGATTTGGACATTTTCTGACCACCTACCGTTACGAGTCCGTTGTGCATCCAGTAACGGGCAAAGGGTTTCCCCGTTATAGCTTCCGCTTGTGCAATCTCGTTTTCGTGGTGAGGAAAGACGAGATCAAGCCCCCCGCCGTGGATGTCTATGGTCTCCCCCAAGTGCTTAAACACCATGGCAACACACTCGGTATGCCATCCGGGTCTTCCCTTTCCCCAAGGTGAATCCCAAGCGGGTTCTCCCGCCTTTGAGGCTTTCCAAAGTGCAAAGTCAAGGGGGTCCTTCTTCTTCTCTGATGGTTCTATACGTGCACCGGCTATAAGCTCTTCTATATCCCTTTTTGATAGCTTTCCGTAGTCTTTAAACTTCTTTACGGAAAAGTAAACGTCCCCCTCAACGACGTAAGCGTATCCCTTATCTATCAACTTCTGTATAACATCTATTATCTCCTTTATGTGTTCCGTTACCCTCGGTTCAACATCCGCGGGCTTTACTCTTATGTTCTCCATATCTATGTAGTATCGGGCTATATATCTGTCTGCTATCGTCATAAAGTCCGTGCACTCTTGCCTTGCCCTGTTTATTATCTTGTCGTCAACGTCGGTGAAGTTCCTCACGAACTTAACCTTATACCCGAGGTGCTCAAGGAACCTCCTGAAAACGTCAAAGACTATAAGACTTCTTCCGTGCCCCACGTGGGAGTCATCGTAAACGGTAACACCGCATGTGTATATGAGAACCCTGGGCGGATTTATGGGAACAAACTCCTCAACCTTCCCCGAAAGCGTGTTGTAAATTCTGAGACTCATAATTTTATTTTATTAAAATTCACATAAAATATTCTTACTATGCCGCAGCTTTTTAAAACAAAGAGCGAGATAGACAGCCTTGCTATTAATACTATACGTTTTCTGAGTGTTGATATGGTAGAGAGGGCAAAGTCGGGACACCCCGGCATGCCTCTCGGAGCCTCTCATATAGTCTATCTCCTCTACGATAGGATAATGCGCTATAACCCGAAAAATCCTAATTGGTTCAACAGGGACAGGTTTATACTCTCTGCAGGTCATGGCTGTGCTATGCTTTACTCCGTGCTATACCTTTTCGGTTTTGACCTCACCCTTGATGACCTTAAGGCCTTCAGACAACTGAACAGCAAAACACCCGGACATCCCGAATACGGACTCACACCCGGCGTTGAGGCAACCACCGGGAACTTAGGGCAAGGTTTCGGTAATGCGGTCGGAATGGCTATAGCTGAGAAGTTCTTATCAACTATATTCAACAAGGAAGGATATCCTATAGTTGACCACTACACCTACGTTCTCGTATCCGATGGAGACCTTATGGAAGGAGTATCCTACGAGGCCGCAGCCCTTGCTGGGCATTTTAAGTTGAACAAGCTGATAGCTATATGGGACAACAACCATATAACGATAGACGGCGATACAAAACTCGCATGGAGTGAAGACGTTTTAAAGAGATTTGAGGCTCTCGGATGGGAAGTTTTCCACATAGAGGACGGATATAACCTCGAACTCCTTGAAGAAGTTATAAAAAGCGCGAAGGAGTCCGATAAGCCTACCTTCATCTCGGTAAGAACCCATATAGGATACGGAACGCCGCTCCAGGATACCGCGGAAGTTCACGGAAAGCCCATGGGTAAAGATGTTGCCGAAGAAACAAAAAATAGGTTCGGTTGGCCCTCAGAGGAGTTTTACGTCCCCGAAGAAGTTCTAAAATACACGAGAAGAAAGGTTGTTGAAGGAGCAAAGCTTGAAGAGGAGTGGAACAGGCTATACGGAGAGTATAAGGATAAGTTTCCCGAACTTGCGGAAACCTTTGAAAAAGCGTTAAACAAAGAATGGAGTCTTGAGTGGATTGAAGAGGTAGAAGAGTTTACGGAAGATATGCCCACGAGAAAAGCCTCCGGAAAGGTTTTAAATGTTATGGCGGATTACATACCTACCCTTATAGGGGGTTCTGCTGACCTTTCGGAGTCGGTAAACACGGTTCTGAAGAAGTATCCCGACTTTGAGGCGGAAACACCTCACGGAAGGAACATCCACTACGGGGTAAGGGAACACGCTATGGGAACAATCCTGAACGGAATGGCTTACCACGGGGGAATACTCCCCTATGGAGGAACATTCCTCATATTCTCCGAATACATGAGGCCTGCCATAAGAACCGCCGCCCTTGCAAACCTTCAGGTCGTTTTTGTTTACTCGCACGACTCAATAGGCCTCGGTGAGGACGGCCCCACCCACCAGCCCGTTGAACAGCTCTGGAGCTTAAGGAGTATTCCTAACCTGTGGCTCGTAAGACCTGCTGATGCAAACGAGGTTAAATACGCATGGGAGATAGCCCTAAGGAGAAAGAACGGACCAACCGCTATAATTCTCACGAGGCAGAAGGTAAAAACCATAGACAGGAAAAAGTATGCTTCTCCGGAGGGTGTCAGGAGGGGAGCTTACGTAATAGCAGACACTCAAGGAAAACCTGATGTCATAATCATAGCAACAGGCTCGGAGGTTCAAGTTGCACTCGGTGCCAAGGAGCTCCTTGAGAAAAAGGGCATAAGGACGAGGGTAGTTAATATGGTATGTTGTGAGCTCTTTGACGAACAATCGGAGGAATATAAGAAGAGTGTTCTTCCTCCAGACGTAAAGAGAAGGGTTGTTGTGGAAGCCGGAAGGGATACGGGGTGGTATAAATACGTTGGTGAAGAGGGGTTAATAATATGTCTTAATGAGTTCGGAAAGTCAGCACCCGGAAGTGTTCTCTTTGAATACTTCGGATTTACCCCTGAGAACGTAGCGGAGAAGGTCATTGAAAAGTGGTTCAAGTAGTTCTATAATTAAAAATTCTGGAGGAGGGTGTAGCTCAGTTGGTAGAGCGGGGGACTGTGGATCCCCGTGTCGCGGGTTCGAGTCCCGTCACCCTCCCCATCAAAACCCATGAAAGCCTTCAATCCGAGAGATATTGAAAAAAAGTGGCAGAAACGCTGGGAAGAAGCAAGGTTATTTAAAGCCCAAGAGGAAAGGCCTAACAAGTTTTACGTCCTTGAGATGTTTCCCTACCCCTCCGGAAGAATCCATATGGGACACGTGAGAAATTACACCATAGGGGACGCTATAGCGAGATACCTCAGAATGCGGGGTAAAAACGTCCTCCATCCTATGGGTTGGGACGCCTTCGGACTGCCCGCAGAAAACGCGGCTATAAAACACGGGATACATCCGGCAAAGTGGACCTACGAGAACATTTCCTATATGAAAAAACAGTTAAAGATGCTCGGATTTTCCTACGACTGGGATAGGGAGATAGCAACCTGTGACCCTGAATACTACAAATGGAATCAATGGATATTTTTAAAGATGCTTGAAAGGGGAATAGCTTACAGGAAGACCGCAAAGGTGAATTGGTGCCCTCACGACCGGACGGTTCTCGCAAACGAGCAGGTAATAGAGGGGAAGTGTTGGAGGTGTGGAACTCCCATAGTTCAAAAGGAGGTTCCATCGTGGTTCTTAAAGATAACGGCCTACGCGGATAGACTCCTTGAGGATTTAAAGAAACTTGAGGGGAAGTGGCCCGAAAGGGTTATAGCCCAGCAAAGAAACTGGATAGGACGTTCTGAGGGAGCTCTAATCAAGTTTTACGTTGAACTTGAAGACCCGGAAAAATTTATAGACTGCATTCCCGAGGAACTTAAAGAAGCCGTATTAAAAGATAGAAGAATTTACATAGATGTTTTTACAACGAGACCTGATACTGTTTTCGGAGCAACCTTTATGGTTCTCGCTCCCGAACACCCCCTCGTTCCCGTTCTTGCGTGCATAGGGGAAAAACTCGGAAAGGTTTGTTACGGAGACGTTGAAGCCTTCGTAGAGAAGATGAAAAAGATGTCTACCCGTGAGAGAACAATGGAGGAGGAAAAGGAAGGGGTATTCCTGGGAGTTTACGCGACAAACCCCGCAAACGGAGAAAAGATACCCGTATGGAGTGCTAACTATGTCCTTTACGAATACGGAACGGGAGCGATAATGTGTGTTCCCGCTCATGACCAGAGGGACTGGGAATTCGCGAAGAAATACAGACTTCCCATAAAACCTGTTGTAAAGCCCGAAGAAGAGTGGGACTTTGATAAAGGAGCTTACGAGGGAGAGGGTGTTCTTATAAACTCGAACAGCTTCAACGGACTTAATAACGAAGAAGCAAAGAAAAGAATAACCGAGTGGTTAAATGAAAAAGGTCTCGGAGACTTTAAGGTATCCTACAGACTAAGAGATTGGAACATATCAAGACAGAGGTATTGGGGAACCCCCATTCCCGTTGTTTACTGTGAAAAGTGCGGTATGGTTCCAGTTCCCGAGGAAGAACTTCCCGTAAAGCTTCCCCTTGACGTTAAGTTCACGGGACAGGGGAATCCCCTTGAAACCTCCGAAGAGTTCGTAAATACAAAGTGTCCTAAGTGCGGAGGAAAGGCGAGAAGGGAAACGGATACGATGGACACCTTCTTTGACAGCTCCTGGTATTTCTTAAGATTCTGTGATTCCAAAAACGATAAAGAGCCCTTCTCAAAAGAGAAAACCGACTACTGGATGCCCGTTGACGTCTACATAGGAGGAATAGAACACGCTGTTTTACACCTCTTATACGCAAGATTCTTTCAGAAGTTCTTAAAGGATATAGGGCTCGTGAGGGACGACGAACCCTTTGAGAAGCTGATAACCCAGGGTATGGTTCTGAAAAAGTGGGTTAGCGTGAAAAAACTCCTTGATTACCTCGGACTTTCTGAAGAGGATGATATTGAAAAGCTAAAAGATAAACTGGAGGAGCTAAAGGGAGTTGTTAAGAAGGGATAAAAACGTATAATAAAAATATTGGACGGGGTGTAGCGCAGGTGGTAGCGCGCTGGCATGGGGGGCCAGAGGTCGCCGGTTCGAGTCCGGTCACCCCGACCATTTACCCCACCCCATGGAACTCCTCTGGATTCAAAGGCTTACTTGTTGCGGAAACACCCACTCCCTCCTCAGCTCAGATAAGGCTGAGTTAATCTTTGAGGAGTTTAAGGTTCTGTTTCATCCCTCTTTTTCTCTAAACACGGAGGAAGAAGTCGTAAGTGAAGTTCTAAAAAGGGGAAAACTTAACGTTTTCGTTCTTGAAGGAGCTGTAAGAAAGGACGATGAGACAATAAAGAAGCTCTGTGAGATTGCGGACTACGTCGTTGCGGTGGGAAACTGTGCGGTTTACGGAAACATACCGGCTCTCGGTAGGGAAAACGTCTCGGGTCTTCAGTACAGGTTTAAAGAGAAGGGAGGATTTCTCGGAAGGGAGTTCAGGAGTAAGAAGGGTTATCCCGTTATAAATCTTTCGGGATGTCCGGCAAACCCGGAGTGGATTACGGGAACGCTCCTAAAGATAAAGAGGGGAAAGCTAGAACTTGATGAGCTCGGGAGACCTAAGGATTACTACGGGAGTCTAACCCACTGGGGGTGCTCAAGGAACGAGTTCTTTGAATGGAAGGTTGAGGCGAAAGAGTTCGGAAGAAGAAAAGGGTGTCTCTTTTACCACTTCGGATGCAGGGGACCCATGACACATGCCAGTTGTAACATCATACTCTGGAACGGAGTAAACTCAAAAACCAGGGCGGGAACGCCGTGCTTTGGGTGCACCGAGTATGATTTTCCCCGTGAAAACCTCTGGGAGACGAAGCAGTATGCTGGCATTCCTGCGGAACTTCCCCTCGGTGTATCAAAGAGGGGCTATATTATGCTCTCGGGTGTTGCAAAGATGTTCGCACCCGAAAGGCTGAAGGATGAAGATTGAGAAAAAGGTATTAACAAGGGTTGAAGGGGAGGCTTCCCTTAAGCTTGAGTGGAAAGGAAAGATAATTAAAGACGCAAAAATCATTTTCAACGAGGTAAGGGGAATAGAAAGAGTTTTGAAGGAAAAACCTTTCATGGACGCCTTGGTTATAAACCCAAGGGTCTGCGGTATATGCGGGCATGCTCACCTCATAGCCACGGTCAAAGCCATCGAAGACGCAATCGGAATAAAGGAAGTTCCCAAAAAGGCGGAAATACTCAGGAGGATAACAAGGTTGACCGAGATAATCCAGAACCACGTAAAGTGGTTTTACCTCTTTATACTTCCCGATTTTGTCAAACTTAAAGAAAGCCTTCACGAGTATAAACCCTTTTCAGGGAGTAACTGGAGACAGGCGGTTAAGGTTTCCTCCGAGGTTGTAAAGGTTATAGCGCTCTTTTCGGGGCAATGGCCCCACTCCTCTTACGCCGTTCCTGGGGGCATAACCTCAACCCCTTACGAAGAGGACGTGTTCAGAGCGAAGACTCTTATAAAAAACTTCAAGAGCTTTTTCCTTTCACGTGTCGTAGGGTTGGATGAAGAAGAGTTTAAAAATCTCAGGAAGAAAGGGGAATACGAAAATCTTAAGGGGGACCTCGGTAAATTCTTTGAGTTGTGCGAGGAATTTTCCTTAAGCGGAGCAGGAAGGTCCTACGGAAGGTTTATAAGCGGCGGAGGGTTTATAGATACTCTAAAGCCTTCCTACAAGAAAGAAAAAGGCAGAAGGTTTAAGTTTTCACCGAAGTTCGTTGAGGTTTTAAATCCACCATCCTACACACTTTCAAGACCCGTAAGGTATAAGGGGCTTCCTTTCGAAACGGGACCATTAGCAAGGCAGGTTTTATGTAGAAATCCCTTTGTTGATAGGTTGTTTTCGGAATTCGGAGATTCCTTTATGGTTCGTGTGGCAGCAAGGGTTCTTGAGTTGTGGGAAATCATTGAGAAGGTTGAAGAACTCCTTACGGAGCTACTAAACCGTATAAATGAGCAGTCCGTAACGGGCGAATTACCGAAGGAAGTAAGCGGAAGTGGAATAGGAGTCGTTGAGGCCGCAAGGGGAACGCTTATACACAAAGTTGAGATAGAAAAGGGCAAGATAAAAGCTTACGAGATAATAACCCCCTCTCAGTGGAACCTGGGCCCGAGATGTGAGAAATACCTCGGTGTGGCGGAAAAAGCCTTAATCGGTCTTGATAGCTCTCTTAAGGCTGAGATGGTTTTAAGGAGCTTTGACCTTTGTTCCGTTTGCACTACCCATTAATCACTTTACAACCGTTAGAAATATGGAGAACTTATCTCTTTTTACCTTATACTTAGTTATCTCAAGTTTATCCCTGAACTGTTTAGGAACTTTTTGGTAAATTTCCGTATTCTTGAACACGTCAAGAAGGCTGAACTTTAGGTATTCCCCTTCCCTCTTAAAGTGTTTGTCCTTCGTAATTTCGTCAATTCCATCGGGAGAGAGTATCTTAAGGTAAACTCCGAAGTCCTTCAGCTCGTCATCTTCACTCTCGTTGAAAACCTTATTGCTTTCCTCCCTTCCCCTGAACTCAAATCCCTTCGGAAATATGAGAACCCTCTTCTTTCCCTTTATCTTCACAACTCCTTCGTCAAACTCAAAATCAAGTGATGAAAAGGTTTTCTTGAAAGCTTCCTTTTCAATTTCAACCTCAACCTCGTTGTCTATAAGGTTTCCGAAGTGAAGTAGGTCCTCTATAAATATACCCATGACTAATTATCTTTATACACAACCCTTCCCTCTTTTATGGTGTATATCACCTTACCCTTCAGAACCTTGCCCCACAGGGGTGTGTTCCTGCTCTTTGATAAGTTCGTCTCTCCGTTGAGAACCCACTCTTTATTCTGGTCAAATACCGTCATATCCGCCGGGCTTCCCACTCTCAGGGTTCCGTACGGAAGCCCCAGTATTCTTGCAGGATTTACAGTAAACATCTCTATAAGTCTTTTTAAACTAATAAAACCTTCCCTATAAAGGTTTAGAGCCATAGGGAGAGCGGTCTGGAGTCCTATTATGCCGGGCGATGCAAACTCTACGAGCTTCTTCTCAAAGGGTGCATGGGGAGCGTGGTCGGTGGCAAAGCAGTCTATTATTCCCTCCCTAACCGCCTCTATGAGCTTTTTTCTGTCTTCTTCCTTTCTGAGCGGAGGGTTTACCCTTGCGTTTGCCCCGCTTTTTAAAATCTCCTTTTCGGTAAATGTAAGGTGGTTGGGGTTTACCTCGCAGGTTATATTAACCCCTTTATCTTTGAAATACTTTATGAGCTCAACACCGAAGGAAGTTGTAAGGTGCTGGATATGAACCCTCGCTCCCGTGTAGTGAGCGAGAACACCGTCCCGTGCTATCTGTATATCTTCCGCAGAGGGGTCCCTTTCGGAGAGTCCGAGAAGGGCGGATATCTCTCCTTCGTTAACAGCACCGTAGGCGAGTTTATCGTCTTCACAGTGGTCAAGTATAACCGTGTTAAGCTCTGTTGCTATCTCCATGGCCCTCCTCATGAGGGAGTTGTCCATTACGGGACTCCCATCATCCGTAAAGGCAACACACCCGGCTTCCTTAAGAGCGTAAAGATCTGCTAACTCCTTGCCTTTCCTTCCCTTCGTTATAGAACCCGCCGGCAGGATTCTGCAAAGTCCTACTTTTTCCGCTTTCCCAAGGACGTATTTAACAACGCTCGGACTGTCAATAGGAGGATTTGTATTCGGCATACAAACTACGGTTGTAAAGCCGCCTGCTACCGCACACCTGCTACCGCTCTCTATATCCTCCTTGTAAGTCTGGCCGGGGTCCCTAAGGTGGACGTGTATATCAACGAATCCCGGACAAACTATTAATCCCTGGGCGTCTATAATCTCCGCCTCCGGAACAAGAATGTTTTTATCTATCTCCTTGACTACTCCGTTCTCTATGAGAAGGTCAAACCTCCCCTCAAGGTTCTGGGACGGATCAACGAGGTATCCGTTCTTTACAATAAGCTTAAGCATGTAAATTTTATATACTAAAATCTTATGAGAAGAATCTTGCCTTTGAGCCTTTTATTTCTCTCCTTTGCATTTCCTATGGCCGAACCTACCGGGAGTCCTCCCGAGGTAAAAAATATTAAGGTAATCGTTGTAGATAAAAAAGGTGTAAAGCACCTTTTAAAGAGCCCTACCTGTGAGGGTTTATCCTACATAAAAGTGAAGAAGGGAGACGTTGAGTATGCGGTTTCACTTACGAACGTTGAAAAGATGGACATAATCAACGTTAGCGGTGATAAAGCTATAGTGAAGATATTCTTCAGAAACGGAAAGTCCGAGGTTTTTGAACTTCCTTCTAACTACTTTTGTAGTGCGGCCTCTGATATAGGAAACGCTTCCTTTACCATAAAAGACGTTAAAGAAATCCTGTTCAGGAAGGAGGAACAATGAGGAATGTAGCGTTAGTTCCTTTGGTTATTCTGGTTTTCTTTACGGGTTTTATACTTGGTCAGAACACAGATAAAGAAGAGGATAAGTATTTTTACCTAAAGCTCTTTTCAAAGGTTCTGAAAATCGTTGAAAGGGAATACGTAGAAGAAGTTCCCATAAAGAAGCTGATATACGGGGCTATAGACGGAATGGTTTCCTCTCTGGACCCATTCTCCGACTTCTTTACTCCGGAACAGTACAAGGAGTTTATGCAGGAAACGGAAGGGGAGTTCGGAGGAATAGGTATTGAGATAACTATGGAAAAAGGTAGGCCTATAGTAGTTTCCCCCATAGAAGGGACACCTGCCTGGAGAGCCGGTCTCAGGCCGGGTGACGTAATAATAGCCATAGATGGCCAGGATACCTTTAACATGTCCCTGATGGAAGTTGTGAAGAAGATAAGGGGAAAACCGGGAACAGAGGTGAAACTCACGATTCTGAGGAAGGGTGTTGATAAACCAATAGAAGTTGTGATAACGAGGGCGAGGATAAAGGTTCCCAGTGTGAAGTTTACAAACTACAAAGGAATAGGCTACATAAAGATATCCCAGTTTACGAGCGGAACAGCGAGAAGTCTGGAAAAGGCGATAGAAACTCTTGAAGAGCAAGGAGTATATGGCTTCATAATAGACCTAAGGAACAATCCCGGGGGACTCCTCACGGAAGCCGTTGACGTTGCAGACCTTTTTGTTCCTAAGGGAAAGCTGATAGTTTACACGAAGGGAAGAAGGGGAGAGATAAACAGATACTTCGCGGAAAGAGACCCCCTTACCCACAATCTTCCCGTTGTTCTTCTCGTAAATAAAGGCTCTGCGAGTGCCTCCGAGATAGTAGCGGGTGCCCTCCAGGACTATAAACTGGCTACACTTGTAGGAGAAAAGACTTTCGGAAAGGCATCGGTTCAGAACATAATCCCCCTTGACGATGGTTCAGCAATAAAGCTCACAATAGCCTACTACTACACCCCCAAAGGAAGACTTATACACAAGAAAGGCATAACACCGAACGTAGTTGTAAAGATGGACCAAAAGACGTGGGATGAACTCTTCAAAAGGATAAGACAGCTAAGGTTTGAAGGGCACACCGAAAGGGTTATACTCCTTCCCGAAATAGACATTCAGCTGAGGAAGGCCATTGAGATACTTCAAAGGAAGGAAGAGCTTAGAAATGCAGGATGATAACGCTGGCAGTTGAAACCTCGTGCGATGAAACAGCCCTTGCACTCTATGACACGGAAAAGGGTGTTATAGGGGATATAATTCTATCCCAGGCGGTTGTTCACTCCCCCTTCGGGGGTGTCGTTCCGGAACTTTCCGCAAGGGAACACACGAGAAATATTCTTCCCCTCTTTGATAGGCTCTTAAAGGAAACAAAGTTTGACATGAAAAAGATAGACTTCATTTCCTTCACACTCACACCCGGTCTTATACTCTCTCTCGTTGTGGGTGTGGCCTTTGCTAAAGCGCTTGCCTACGAGCTAAATAAACCCCTCGTTCCGGTTCACCACCTTGAGGGACATATATACTCCGTTTTCCTTGAAAAAAAGCTTGATTATCCCTTCCTTGCCTTGATAGTGTCGGGGGGACATACGGATATGTATCTGGTTAAGGATTTCGGAAGATACGAGTTTCTGGGGGGAACCCTTGACGACGCTGTCGGAGAGGCTTATGACAAGGTTGCCAAGATGCTAGGGCTCGGATATCCGGGAGGACCTATAATAGACAAACTTGCAAAAGAGGGAAGAAAGCTTTATGAGCTCCCGAAACCCCTATTAAACGACGAGACCCTAAACTTTTCCTTCAGCGGACTGAAGACAGCCGTCTTAAATCTCTTAAAAAGGGAAAAGAACCTAAGAAAGGAGGATGTTGCTTACTCCTTCCAGGAAACGGTGGTTGAGATTCTCCTGAAGAAAACCTTAAAGGCAGTTCAGAAAACGGGTGTAAAGAGGGTTGTCGTGGTGGGGGGTGTTTCAGCTAACTCAAGGCTGAGAGAGGTCTTTAAAAAGGTTTCCGAGGAAAAAGGATTTGAGCTATACATTCCTCACCCGAGGCTTTCCACAGATAACGCGGTTATGATAGCTTACGCGGGTGCGGAGAGGTTCAAGAGGGGGATAACAGCTCCCCTTGATATAAACCCCCAGCCCAATATTCCCCTGGAGGAGTTCGGAAGATTGTTCACCTGAATGTTATCCTAATCCTGAAAACCCCTTCTTTGTACTCAGCCCTTACTTTCCAGCGGTGAAGTTCAGCAAGTTTCTTGACAACGTATAAACCTATTCCCGTTCCCCTATCCGTTTCTTTGTAGAACTTCTCAAAGATTTTTTCGGTATTTTTCACAGGTTTTGAGGGATTTTCCACCAGAAGTTCTTTTTCATCAAGTTTTATCCTTACCCAATTTCCTGTGTTATGTTTAAAAGCGTTTGAGACCACGTTATCCACAATTCTTTTTATCGCTGGGGGTTCACCCTTTAAACTTACCTTCTTCAGTTTAAGCTCTACCTTTATTTCCGGGTAAAGCTCTTTAAAGTCCTTCACAACACCTTCAACAACCTCACTTATACTTACCGGTTGCTCCACGTTAAAGGAAACTAGCTGTAGGGAAGATAGATTATCGCTCAAAGCTATTAACTGATTTACCGCTTCTTCCATTCTTTTTAAAGATTCCTCACCACACTTTCTTTTTAGTATTTTCATGTTTATTAACAAACTCGTTAGGGGTGTCTTCATATCGTGCGCCACGTCCCTTGATATTTCTGTCATAACCTCTACGGCCTTCCTTAGAGGAGATATTGAATAAAAGGAAAATATCAGGGAAAGAATAAGGTTAAGAAGCGTAAAAAAGGAAAGATAAATAACGTGGTTTTTAATAACTTCTCTCTTTCTTTTTTTAAGCTCCTCGGAAGGGTAAATTATTTTTAAAACGTCTTCCTTTACACCCGGTATGGGGACGAGAATATACAGACCGCTCTCGTCTTCGTATAACGTGTAAAAACTCTTTCCTTCATTTTTAACTATATCTATGCGGAACTCACCTCCCTTAAAGGTATAGGAGTAATTTATCAACCTGAGATAAGTGTTGTGCTTTAAATCTTTCAGGTCTACCTTGACCATTAGAGCGGTTATCACTAAGAGTAAAACCTCTATTGCGGTAAAGAAGAGTAGGAAGGACTTTAAAAGGGACTCCCTTTCATAACTCGTTAACCTACTCAAGAACATAACCGAGACCCTTTACCGACTTTATATTCAATCCCGTTTTCCTTCTGAGTGTGTTTATTATTACCCTTAGTCCTGTGGGTGACGGGTTTCTCATACAGTCAAGGAGTGCATCTCTGTGAACCGTTTTCCCTGCATTCTTCAGGAGTTTTAAGAGTATACACCTCTCTACCTCTCCGAGCTCAATTTCTTCATCTCTCAGAAAGAACCTCCCGTTTTTATAAAGGAGTTCTCCGTAAGATAGTGTGTCTTCTTTTATACGTGCCTTAAGTCTTACAAGAAGCTCTTCAGGGTCAAAGGGTTTCTTTATGTAATCGTCTGCTCCCGACTCAAATCCCCTCGCTATTGTAGGTATATCCGTCATAGCACTGATTATTAAGGCGGGAGTGTTGTCCTTTATATCCCTTAGGAACTTAATAAGCTCTATGCCGTCGCCATCTCCGAGGTTAACGTCTATAATGTATGCGGTGTATGTAGTTTCTTCCAGTTTGTTTATAGCCTCTTCGTAACTGAAGGCTATATCAACCCCGTATCCGTTTTCCTCAAGGAACTCCTTAAGACTTAAGGCGAGAAGTCTGTCGTCTTCAACGAGTAGTATTTTCCCGCTCATCATTCAGAATCTAAACCCCAGCTTAAGGGATACTGTCCTGTCTATAGCATCCCAGCTAAGTCCTTTACTGTAGGTAATGGTAAAGAAAAGTTTATCGGTTAAATCGTATAGGGAGAAAAGCGTCAGATACGGGTAATACTTCTTCCTCAGAGAAGATTCCGTTAAATCCAGAGATAGGTTTAGATAAAGCTTTTTAAGCTCGTATCCCGCTCCT
>NZ_JBSLZM010000077.1:0-4717 GCF_056494385.1 Aquifex sp.
TCCAAAAACACACCTGCATTCGTTATACCTGCTCCAGTCCCTGCTCATGGGTCCCTATTTTATGCTGTGTTATCTGCTGTGCCCTTTAGATATGCTGTGTCTAATAATAAGACGTAAGTTATTGATAGACCATCAAATCTCTTCATACTATGAGAATTGTTCTCAATTAAATTTTGAGTTTGGTATACAACTACCTGCCGGTTAGCGGTTGCTACTTTGTTGGACAAAGCAAACATTTACCGATCTTGATAGCTCCTGAAAATAAATAACACATTAAACTATCCACTTCCTCAACTTTTTGGGTAAAGGGGCTCTAACTCAGCAGAACTATTTCTTCAAAACCTTCGAAATCGTCTTCGCGACTAGTCCTAAGAAATATTGACATCTATTCTCTTACAGGGTAAATTATAGACTGTGAAGCTCTCAGAATGGGCAAAGAAGAAAGGAGTAAGCTACAAAACAGCATGGAGATGGTTCAAAAAGGGATATATCAAAGGTTATCAGATGCCTACGGGAACGATAATAGTTGAAGAAGATGAGAAAAAAGAAAGGGGGAACAGATGCATAATCTATGCAAGGGTATCCGACAGACAGAGCAAGGATAATCTTGAAAGGCAGGTAGAAAGACTCAGAGATTACGCTACTTCAAGAGGCTATCAGATACTTAAGGTGGTAAAGGAAATAGGTTCAGGAGTAAACGATAAAAGAAGAAAGCTCCTTGAGATTCTCAAGAGAGATGATTATGACATACTACTTGTGGAGCACAAGGACAGATTAACGAGGTTCGGTTTCAATTACTTGAAGGAACTGCTTGAGCTGAGGGGCGTGAAGGTGGAGGTTGTAAATCAGAGCGAGGATGACAGGGCAGATCTCATTCACGACTTTATCTCCATCATCTACTCCTTCAGCGCAAGACTCTACGGTCTCAGACGCGGGAGGGAGAAGGCAAAGAAACTCAAGGAGGAACTCTCCGATGCCCTTCAGAGCAATTGAGGTCAAGCACTTTGCAAATAAGGGTAAAGTTCAGAAGATAAAAGCTCTCTTCCCTCACGTGAGGAAAACCGCAAGAAAGATTGCAGGCTACCAGTGGCACATCTTCTTCAGAGAAGGATCTTTTAGAAGGAAAGCTAACATAAGACACATAGAGAGCGACCTCTCGGAAAGATACAAATACACGGTTCAGTATCACGTTGTAGTTCCCGCTCTTGAGAGCTTTATCTCAAACGTTCTCAGCAGGTTTAAGGAGATAGTCATAAACTCTAACCTCCCTGAAAAGTCCAAAAAGGTTCTTCTGTATCTGTGCTCAAGAAAAGAAATTCTCCATAGAAAGAGCGATAAAGCTGTATGGATTGAAATTAAGGATAGAGAAGTTATAAAGGAAGAGCTTGAGATAACAGAGGAAGAGAGACACCTTGCTAAAAAGGTCTTCAAGCACATTCTCAAAAGGTGGAAAAGACCTCGCTTTAAGAATATTCAGCTCATACTTGACTCAAAGTGTGCTCTTGTGGAGGAACCGAAGAAAGCGGATAGTTTTGATCTGTGGATAAGGGTCTCCACCCTTGAGAAGGGAAAGCCTGTTTACGTTCCCGTTTCTCTCCATGAGTATTTTGAGGAAAGGGAAGGCTGTCTTACCCAGATGGTTCAGATAACGGAGGTGGAAGAAGGTATAAAGTTGAGACTTGTTAAGGAGATTTCTCGCAAAGAATACAGGGGTAGGGGTGTTATAGCTCTTGACTTTGGTATGAACGTTCTTTTTGCAACCGATAGAGGAGACCTTATGGGGAGGGAATTCTACAGGAAGGTGGAAGAGTATGCGAGGAAGATAGACAAGCTTGAGAGGAACTTAAGGAGGCAGGGGATAAAACCTTCAAAAAGTAGAAGATACAGGATACTTCAGGAAAAGCTGAGGGCTTACGTGAAGAACGAGATAAGAAGGGTTTTAAACAGGGTGCTGAAGCTTTACACACCTGAGGTGATAGTGGTTGAGAACCTGAGAGGGTTTTTGAAGGGAGTGATAAACAGGTTTCCCAAGAGCGTAAAGAGGGTTCTTGTGAGGTTCGGATTTGGGGAGATAAGGAGGAAGCTGAAGGAACTTGAAGAGGAGCACGGGATAAAGGTGGTGGAAGTTCCTCCCGCTTACAGTTCTCAGAGCTGTACAGAATGCGGGTATGTGGACAAGGAAAACAGGGAGAGTAGGGATGAGTTTGAGTGCAAGGTTTGTGGGAGAAAGCTCCACGCAGACGTGAACGGTTCACGGAACCTCAAGGAACGTTTCCTTGAGGGGTGGGACCGTTTACGCTGTGGTAAGGAACAAGCTCTCAGGAGGCAGGTAGAGAAGTTTTTAAGAAACCTGTCTTCTGAGCGGTATAAGTGCCTTCGGAGTAAGGCACGGGACTTACTCACTCAGAATCCTTACTTTTTGAGGGTTCTGGGTGATAGTCCCAAACCCGAGGTGTGGACAGATTTCTATTCAAGAGATATTTGTCCACGCTAAGGGATACTCTCTGTCAAAAGTGTAAAGAGGTGTTCTTTGCTCTGCTACCGCCTGACAGTAGATCAGAGCATCCGAGAATTTCATTCCCCTGCGGTATAGTTCCAGAGCCTGAAATACAACCTCCTCTTTCTCAACCTCAGCAGGGAGAGTGCGAAGGCTTGCAATAATTCGGGCAATTGTATCCCTGTCAAGTTTGTAAACCCTGCTCAGGACAAACACGAGTTCGGATACCACTGTAAGAGGAACAAAGAAGATCTTTCCTTCTTCCCGTGCCTGCTTGATTATCTCCTCTGCGGTCTTTGCGTGATTACTGTGGTCTTTAAGCAGGAATCTCAGGATTACGTTTGTGTCAAGCGTTCCTTTAAAACTCACCCCGCGCCACCGCCTCCTCAAAACCTTCTTCTATTTCTCTATCAGAAACAAGCTCCTTTAGGACACCCCTGAATTTGTCTATGCTTTCAATCTTTCTGAGAATTATTCTGTCCCCCTCAACACTCACCAGGAGCAGGTCTCCGGAATCAAGACCTATTGCCCTCCTGACCTCTTTCGGAATAACAATTTGACCTTTCGATGAAAGTTTGGATACTGCCACCATGGTAAGAATTAATTTATAACTTCTTACAAAAAAGACAAGAAAACGAAATAGCGTGTTCCATCCGGGACAGCGTCAAGATGAGCCCTTCATAATCTGTCAATTATTGTTTCGAGAGCTTTCTCTTTCTCCGCTTCCATGTAAACGTCCATCGTAGTTGAGATTTTTGAATGCCCTACCCAATCCGCTATCAGGTTTACGGGAAATCCCTTTGTTGCCAGCTTTGTGATGTAGGTGTTCCTGAACCTGTGAGCATTGACCTCTATCTCAAACCCCTTCTCCTTTAGTCTCTTTTCAAGCTCCCAGAAAAACCTTTTCGCTGTGTCCTGCTTAAGAACGAGCGTCTTGGTGGACTTGGGATACTTTATCGTGTAGGTAAAAATGTAGTCATCGGGTTGTAGCTGAGAGAGCCACTTCTCCCAGAGGGTCTTCCACTCGGGTCTGAAAAAGTATATGAGAGCTTCCCTCTCTTTGCCGAACTTTCCTTCTCTTACCTCAGCCATCCATATTTCCTTCTCCTCTCCTTCGGAAGTGAGGACCTTCTTTACCCTGATGTTCTTCTTCTTCATGCTCAGGGCTTCCGAAAGCCTAAGACCCGAAGACACAAGGAATATTGTAAGAAGGTAGTAGATAGGGTGTTTGGGTTCAAAACCCTCAAGAGCTCCTCTGATGGCTGAGAGTATGGTCTCAAGCTCCTCGTCCGAGTAATACTTCTTCTTTTTCCTTTCCTGCTTTCTCTTTGACCTGTAAATATCCTCAAGAGCCTGAGAGTCAAATTCTACCGAGTAGCATCTCTGCCTGAGCCATCTGTAGAACTGCATTACCGCCTTGAGTATTTCCCTGATGGTGGACTCTTTGAGACCTTTGCTCTGAAGGTGCTCGTAGAACCTTATCAGCTCCCTCCTGTCAAGGTCCATAAGGTAGTCGGTGTAAACGGTAAGGTGTTTAAGAAGGTGCTCTTTGGTCTCTACCGTCTTGGGGTCTCTTATCTTCCTGAGTTCCTCAAGGTATGTGTCTATCAGCCAATCCATCTCTCAAAGCTCCAGCTTAATTTTTCCTTCTACATACTGCCGAATGAGAGTAGCTATAAGGGTCTGGTAAGGTACACCTGTCTCAAGACTCTTTCTCTTCAGGAGCATCAGGTCTCTCTCGCTTAAGCGTATGCTTACAGGCTTCTTCTTCATGACAGCCTTAGCCCCGGCTTCAAGCTCCTTCCTCAATACCTCATAATCCTTTGCCCTTACCCATTCTCCCTTTTCAAGCTCTTCTTCTATCTGCCTTTCAAACTTGTTCAGCTCCTTCATCACTTACCTCCTAAGTACTTTTTAGTCATCTTCCTGCTCGGGAATATAGTAATCAACCTGATAACTCCTTCCCTCTTCTCAAAGGGAACCACGTAAGCATATCCGCCTATTTCCACTATCAGAAGTTTCTGCCCTTCATATTTCTCCTTATTAGGGTGTTCAAGTATGTCAAGTATCCGACCTTCGTTAATAGCTATAACCACATCTTCAAAACCTACTCCTCGCTGAAGTTTGAGCTGAAGGTTCTTGCTTTCATCCCAGTCTATCACCACGCCGTCTCTTTTAATATATGTAATGTATATACAAAAGCAACTTATAAAGAGACAG
>NZ_JBSLZM010000078.1:0-2539 GCF_056494385.1 Aquifex sp.
ACCTTCTCACCAGTTCAGGGATTTATAGGTACCGCAAGGAGAACAAGGGATCTCTTTGCAGGTAGTTTTATTATATCACACATCACAAGAAACCTTGTGAGATATTTAAACAGTAAAAATGAAAAAGTAATATATCCCTTCAAAGAAATCAAAGAGGAAGATGAAAAAAGCCCCGGAAACACCCTCGCGAACTTCCCGAACAGGCTGGTTGCATTGGTTGAGGATGAGAACTTGTGTGAAGAACTAAGGAAAAAATTCTATGAAGAGTGGAGAAATATATGGGAAAAAACTTGGAAGGGAATAAAGGAAAGTGTAAATGACAGAGGCATTCTGAATAAAGTTGAAGAACAGTTTAAAATGCATGTTAAAAACTACTTTTCCTGCTTTTGTAATACGGAGAAAGTGCAAGGAAAAGAAAACTATGAAGAAGCCTATGACTCCCTTGAAAGGAAACTCGGAGCTTTGAAGTCCTGGAGACCTTACAGGGGTCTTATGGACGAAACATCTGTGGGAGAAGATGCCAGCAGGACTTACCCCGACGGATGCACCATGTGCGGTGAGAGGCTCCACCTCGCCATAAACTGGAAGGAAAAGGACAGGATATTTAACGAGGAGGTTGCTCGTCATATAAAGAACTCAGAGAGATTATGCGGTGTCTGTCTTGTTAAGAGGTTTGCGGTAAAGTTCTGCAAAGAAGACCTCGGTCTGGGAGAGGACAGGTGGCATTATCCTTCAACGGAGGAGATAGCGGGTATAAAGTTTAAGGAAAAGCTGAAGGAGGAAATAAAAGAAGACTCAAATCTTAAAGAAAGCCTGCTGAACCTTGGTAAGAAATTAAAAGACACCCCATATCTGGTTGAGGTTTTGCCTCTTAATGTAAATGGAGAGCTAAAAGGCTGTCTCTCCTTTGACTCTGAGCTCTTCAGAAAGGAAGCATGGGAAGCCCTTTTTAAAGAAGATGAAAGCTTAAAAGGGCTAAAGGAAGACATAGAGAGTCTTTACAACAGGCTAAAGGAAAAGGAAATAGAACACAAAAACCCTTACTTTGCGGTCCTGATATCGGACGGAGACAGCATAGGAGAGTGGCTCGGGAAAAGGAGCGAGATTAGGAAGGATAGACTGAACGAAAAATTCCACGAAGATTTTTCAAAGACGCTCTCAGAGTATGCGAGTGAGGTCTCTAAGATTACGAACTTCTCCAAACAGGTCGTCTATGCAGGAGCGGACGACCTCCTTGCCCTTCTTCATCCTTACGATGCACTCAGCTATGCGAAAAAGTGTGCAGAAATATTTACAGATAAGCTGAAGTATCTCGCAAAGGAAGGTAGAAAACCCTCAGTAAGTGCGGGCATCCTTATAGCCCACGCCAAAGCTAACCTCCAGATGGTCCTTGACAAGGCAAGATATCTTGAGCAGAAGGCAAAGTCGGTGAAAGGGAAGGGAGCGGTCTGCATGGGCGTCATGACGAGGACGGGGCTTCTTACCGATTTCGTGGCGAAGTGGGAAGACCTTGAGCTTTACGAAAAACTCTTTAAAGCCTTCAAGGAGAAAAAACTAAGCTCAAGGGTTGCCTACGACCTGAGGCTAATAGCGGGCTTTCAGCACCTGGATATGGCAGCCCCACTTATAAAGAGGGCTTTTAAGAGGCACATCCAAAGAGGATATGGCGAGATAGGGCAAGAGCTGAGCAATCGTTCCTTGGAGTTCATCCGAAAGGCGAAAAATTACTGGGAAGCTAAGAGTGAAGAGGAAAGGACCGAAAGGAGCATAGATAACTACCTTAACCTTCTTTATGTAGCAAGAACGGTAGGGGCCAGAATTGAGGAGGTGTGAGGTGAGGCTGGTTAAGGTAAAGGGATACAACGCCTTCTGGTTCGGCGGGCTTAAGCACTTTACAGAAGAAGAGCACTACCTTCCTGGTCTTGAGCTTCCGAACATAATGAGGACTTTCAGACTGCTTAAGAAAGGAACTCCCTGCTACGGTGTTTTCTTCTGGAAAGAGGATAAAAAGGATTTATTCCTTCCCGCCCCCGCTGACATAGTCGGGAGAAGGAAGAAAAAACAGTTCGGGGATGGGGACCTGAGGATAGCTTACTACAACGGGAAAATACCACAAATAGATGATAGAGAGAACGCCTATGAGACCCTCGGTCAGTACTTTATAAGCTCCGAGGATCTGATGTCCGCATGGGCTGAAGGAAACCAGAACAGCTTAAAGGTCCTCCCGGCTGGGGAGTTCTTTGAGGTGGAAAACAAGGTGGGCTTGAAGCTTGACAGAAAAACTATGACGGGAGAGGAGGGGAGGCTTTACTTCCACGACAGGATGAGGCTGAAAAAAGGCGTAAACCTGTGCTTTCTTGCAAAGGGGCTTGACACAACAAAGGGAAAGTTCTTCGGCGGTGAGAGGAATCCCGTTGAGATAGAGGAAAGCACGAAGCTGCCTGACGGTTTTGAGAGTCTGCTAAAAGGTAGAAGCATTGAAGCAGGCAAACGCTACAAACTCTACACACTGACCCACACCTTTGTGGAAGGAGGCTTG
>NZ_JBSLZM010000079.1:0-22434 GCF_056494385.1 Aquifex sp.
AAAGACCAACTGACATTGACAACGGGGGAAAAGATTAAATGGTATATTCCCGAAACGAAAAGGTTAAAAAGACTTCAGAAGATATTGGCAAGGAAGAAGAAGGGAAGCAAGAACTATCTAAAAGTCAAAAAATTGATTCAAAAAGAATGGGAATACATCAAAAACAAGAGAAGAGATATTCAAAACAAGGTCATAGGCTACTTAAAGAGATTTCCGTTTGTAGCGGTGCAGAAAGATGATATAAAGGGTTGGCATGAGGGTTTATTTGGTAAACAGATTCAAAACACAGGGATAGGGGGAATAACTGCAAGGCTGAGATGCCTTGCGACCATTATCCCTGTGGAATTTGTTCCTAAATATGAACCTACGACGCAAACTTGTTCAAGATGCGGATATAGGCAAAAACTCGGACTTTTTCAAAGGATATTTGAATGTTCAAAGTGCGGGCTGAGGATTGATAGGGATTTAAACAGCGTATGGAACATATTGAAGGAAGGATTGAAACAGTTAGCAAAGAAAAATAAGGCGCTGGCAGACCGCCTGAAGTCTGCCCTACCCGTGGACTGCGGGGAAGTAACGCCCGTGGAGTGGGTTCTGCCCACGATGAAGCGGGAAGCCCCGCATCAGAGATGCGGGGAGGAGGTCACGCTAGATTATGGGAATTATTTACAAATACCCTGTTCTTGATAGAAACAAGAAGATTTTTGCCTTTGAGCTAATTCCGCGGGATGGAAATATAAGTTTAAACGGAAAAGTAAGCCCTATAGTTATTAATTACCTTCTTGAAGAGGACCCTATTTCCGTTTTCGGTAATAAAAAAGTCTTTGTTGAGCTTTCCCAGGAACTTATTGAGTCAGCGGTTTACGAGTTACTTCCTTCCTCTCACGTTATTATCAAGATTAGTAAGGTTAAAAGATTAACAGATAAGTTCATAGGTGATATAAAGGAGATAAAACTTAGGGGATTTTCCCTATGCCTTTCGGACTTCAGGTTTGAAAGAGTAGAGATGCTTCCTTTAATACCCGTTTCTGACTACGTAATGGTATCATGGAAACGGTCAACAGAGAAGGATTTTGAAGAGGAAATAAACACCTTAAAGTCAATAGGAGTGAAGATTATCTTTAAGGATATAGAAAAAGAGGAGGATTTTAACGAAGCTGTTAAGCTCGGTGATTACTTCCAGGGAAGTTTTCTCGGGTCTCCTTCACTTTTAAAAGATGTAAGAAGTGTCTTATTCTTAAAAGACACTATCATTAAACTCTTTCATGCACTTGAGGCCAAAAACTTAGGAGAGATAGTAAAGATTATAGAGTCCGACGTTGGTCTTACCTATAAACTCCTCAAGTGGGTAAAGAACTTTTACCCCGGAAAAGCGGAGGATATCCAGACCGTAAGTGATGCTGTTTTATTCTTGAGTATAAACGACATTACTAACTTCGTTTTAGCCCTTGCTATGGCGGAGCTATTTGCGGGAAAGAGGGAAGAGGAGATAATAAAGCGTTCTCTCTTTAGGGCTCACCTTTCCCAGGAACTTGCAAGGATTTACATTCCCGAGTTTGAGAGGGAAGGATACTTCATAGGTCTTTTTTCCCTTATGGATGAGCTCATAGGTGAGGAACCGGCTTCCCTTGCAAGGGAGCTTAACCTGGGTCAAGAAATTATAGAAGCTTATGAAAAACGTTACAACGAGTTCGGCCTTCTCCTTTCTTTAGTTGAGCTTCTTGAGTTTCACCACGAAGACGAAGAGGTGATAAAACACGTGGGGAAGATGTTAAAAGTTCCCCCGGAAAGGATAAGGAAGGCTGTTGAAAGGGCAAAGGAAAAAGCCTTTGAGCTTACTCGGTAGCGTATGAGTGTAGTCCCGGGAAGTATAGGTTTATTGCAAAGAAGCATATAAGGACCGTTACAAAGCCGAAGACAACCATCCATGCTACCTTTTTACCTTTCCATCCCATTAACTGTCTCGCGTGAAGGTATGCACCAAAAAAGAGCCAAACTATAAGAGACCAAACCTCCTTAGGGTCCCAACTCCAGTATCCGCCCCAAGCCTCGTTAGCCCAAGCGGCACCCAGGATTATAGAAGCGGTCCATACGGGGAAAACTATGGCTATGGATTTGTAAGTTATCTCGTCAAGAACTTCCTTACTCGGGAGGTAGTTCTTAATAAATTTGTTCTCTCCAAAATACTCTTTAAGGAGGTAGGCAACGGCACCCCCGAAACCCACCGTAAACCCGGCGTAACCTATGAAAGCCGTAACCACATGTATGTATAACCAGTAGCTCCTTAATGCAGGCATAAGGGGTGTTATCTCGTGATTCGCCTTGAATATTGCAAAGGCAGAAACCCCTGCTAAAACGGGAAGAACAAAAGCTCCTAAGATTTTAAACCCATACTTCCTTTCAAGGAACAGGTATACGGAACCTGCTATAAAGCTCCAGAAAGTGAGAGCTTCAAAGAGATTACTCCAGGGCGGGTGGAAAACACCCATCAGGTAGCTTTCGTAAGCCCTCCTTATCATTCCCGTAAGGTTGAGTAAAAGGCCGAGATAAAGGGTAAGTGTGGCTACATTACCTACTATGCCTTCCCTTATGAAGAGGTAAGCTATATAAAGAACCGATGCAAGAACGTAAGTTAGGAATGCGGATTTATACCAAAATACGTTCTCCACGGGAAGAAGGAAGGCGAGAAGAACCGAAAGGGAAATACCGCCTATTAAGAAGAGAAAATCTTTACTGAAGTGAAAACTTTTCTCACTTACACTTACTTCTTTCATGGCTCATAATCTACTTCTCCTCAGGCTTTACGTCAACCTTTATATCAACCGCAACGTCCTTGTGAAGCCTGATTTTTACAGGAAAAACACCAACCTCCTTGATTGGGTGGTAAAAGACTATGTGCTTTCTCTCTATTTCTATTCCCTTTTCCTTTAGAGCTTCAACTATATCGTTTGCGGTAACAGAACCAAAGAGCTTTCCTCCTTCTCCCGCCGCCTTTTTTATTTCTATAACCATACCCTCAAGCTTCTTTGCAAGCTCTTCAGCCTTCTTTTTCTCTCTGAGGAGCTTCCTCTCCTTCTGAGCGAGTATCGTCTTTATGTGTCTTATATTTCCATCGGTCGCGGGAAGTGCCAAACCCCTCGGGATTAAGTAGTTCATAGCATACCCGTCCTTTACGTTAACTATGTCTCCGAAAAACCCCAGTCCTTCAACATCCTTCGTAAGGATAACCTTCATTTCCCTTTACCTCCTTGAGTGTAAAATGAAATTATACTCGGTATTTATTTAGTTTATAATATGAAGCGTTATGGCTAAGCTCTCTCCGAGGGATATAAGAAGAAAGATACAGGGTATAAAGAACACGAAAAGGATAACGAACGCCATGAAAGTCGTTTCCGCCGCAAAACTCAGAAAAGCCCAGGAGCTCGTTTACGCATCTCGTCCCTACTCGGAGAAGATTTACGAGCTTGTGTCTCACCTTGCAAAGCACGTTGATACGGACGACCACCCTCTTTTTGACTACAGAGACGAGAGGAGAGTTGACATAATACTCATTACCGCGGACAGGGGTCTTGCGGGAGCTTTTAACTCAAACGTTATAAAGGAAGCGGAAAAGCTCATAAACGAAAAGGAGAAAAAGGGAGCAGAAGTCTTTCTCTTTCTCATAGGAAGGAAAGGTTATCAATACTTCTCAAAAAGAGGATACAAGATAATAAAGGGATACGACGAGGTCTTTAGAAAGACTATAAACTTCTCGGTTGCGAAAGAGGTTGCAGAAGCTGTGAGGGAAAGGTTCCTAAACGGCGAAACGGACAGGGTCTACCTCATAAACAACGAGATGATAACGAGGGCAAGCTACAAGCCCGTAGTGAGAACGTTCCTTCCATTCTCGGTTTCGGAGGAAGAGAAGGAAGAGATTTCGGGTGTTTACGAGTTTGAGGTTTCCCAAGAAGAGTTCTTCGACTACGTAGTTAACCTTTACCTTAACTACCAGATATACAGGGCTATGGTTGAGTCTAACGCTGCGGAACACTTTGCCCGTATGATAGCTATGGATAACGCTACGAAGAACGCAGACGACCTCATAAGGCAGTGGACTCTTATCTTCAACAAGGCAAGGCAGGAAGCGATTACAACGGAACTTATAGATATATCTAACGCCGTTGAAGCTCTAAAAGCTCAGTAAGGAGGTATTCATAGATGGTGGAAGTTATAAAGGGTAAGATTGTTCAGGTAATAGGTCCCGTTGTTGACGTTGAGTTTGAGGGAGTAAAGGAGCTTCCCCGAATCAAAGACGGACTAAAAACGATAAGAAGGGCTATAGACGATAGGGGAAACTGGTTTGAGGAAGTTCTCTTTATGGAAGTTGCACAACACATAGGGGAACACAGGGTAAGAGCTATAGCGATGGGTCCCACGGACGGACTCGTGAGGGGGCAAGAGGTTGAGTATCTCGGAGGTCCCATAAAGATACCCGTAGGTAAGGAAGTTCTCGGAAGGATTTTTAACGTTGCAGGACAGCCCATAGACGAGCAAGGACCCGTTGAGGCAAAAGAATACTGGCCTATGTTCAGGAATCCTCCCGAACTCGTTGAACAGTCAACCAAGGTTGAGATACTTGAAACGGGAATCAAGGTTATAGACCTTCTCCAACCCATTATAAAAGGTGGAAAGGTTGGTCTGTTCGGAGGTGCGGGAGTCGGTAAGACCGTTCTTATGCAGGAACTCATCCACAACATAGCACGCTTCCACGAAGGATACTCCGTAGTCGTCGGTGTCGGTGAAAGAACGAGGGAAGGAAACGACCTATGGCTTGAGATGAAGGAGTCCGGAGTTCTACCCTATACGGTTATGGTTTACGGACAGATGAACGAACCCCCCGGAGTTAGGTTCAGGGTAGCCCACACAGGTCTCACTATGGCGGAATACTTCAGGGACGTTGAAGGCCAAGACGTTCTAATATTCATAGACAACATATTCAGGTTCGTTCAAGCAGGTTCAGAGGTTTCTACGCTCCTCGGAAGACTACCCTCAGCTGTCGGATACCAGCCCACTCTAAACACCGACGTCGGTGAAGTCCAGGAAAGAATTACCTCTACTAAGAAAGGTTCAATTACCGCTATACAGGCTGTTTATGTTCCTGCAGACGACATAACGGACCCGGCACCCTGGTCTATATTCGCACACCTTGACGCTACCACCGTTCTCACGAGAAGGCTCGCCGAGCTCGGAATTTACCCGGCAATAGACCCACTTGAGTCTACATCAAAGTATCTCGCCCCCGAATACGTCGGAGAGGAACACTACGAAGTTGCCATGGAAGTGAAGAGAATACTCCAGAGGTATAAGGAGCTTCAAGAAATCATAGCAATCCTCGGTATGGAAGAGCTTTCCGAAGAGGATAAAGCTATAGTCAACAGGGCGAGAAGAATTCAGAAGTTCCTATCCCAGCCCTTCCACGTTGCAGAGCAGTTTACGGGTATGCCCGGTAAATACGTAAAGCTTGAAGATACGATAAGGTCCTTCAAGGAAGTTCTCACAGGTAAGTATGACCACCTTCCCGAAAACGCCTTCTACATGGTGGGAACCATAGAGGACGTCATAGAGAAAGCAAAACAGATGGGGGCTAAGGTTTAAGTCCCCTTCTCCTCTTCCACACCATTCCCGCTATAGCTGCAATGAACCCGAGTAGTAGACTTAACGTAGCAACAAAAAGCGTAGCGTCATACCAAAACTTCAGAGGATAAATCCTTATTAATGTATCTGAATACCTGAACTTCCACGAATAAGGGTCAAAAACAACGTTGTGGAACAACTCAAAAGCTCTTTTGTAGTTTGTAAACGTAAGAATTCCCAGGAAAATCAATAAAAATGTGTTGAATAGGCCGGAAAGTATTAATACATTAGGATTTCTTAAGATAATTACTCCGATAACCCATAAAGCCATTGTAATATAGACTGACGGAAAGTAAAAGGATAGAAATTTCTTTACATCTTCCATGTGTTTTGCTTCTCTTTTTGTAAAAGCTTTTCTTCCGTTTCTTAATCGTTTTTCTTTAAACTCTTCCATTCCTTCATCGGATAAAACAGCCCTCAGTCCGAGCTTTGCAAGCTCAAGCCTTTCCTCCTTTTTCATTCCCCACCTGTCAGGAGGAAAGTCCTTTCTTGAGTATTCCCACTCAACGAACTTCTCAGTAAAAGCTAATCGTGTGGAAATACCAACCGAAACGTAGGGGAACAGGAGGACGAGAATTACTGTGATAAACCTTCTCATTTGAGGTCAAAACACTTGTGAACTTGGGGTATGACCCTTACGGTGAATCCCTCTTTTAAAAGGTGTTTCTGGAGCTCCAATGCTTTTTCTAACATTTCTTTTCTGTTACTCTCCGGCTGTAGAACAACCCTTTTATTCTCAAAGAAAGGAAGGAATTCATTCCTCAGGAGGATTTCAGGACTCAGCTCTTCGTCAACAACAAACTTTAGCTCTTTAGCGTATTTAAGTATGTTTGGGTTTACGTAATACTTTGCCACACCTTTAGGTGAACAGGTTATGTGTATATCCTTCGCAAACTTTTCCATACCCTCAACCCATAGGGTTCCGTTTGTCTCTATCTGAACGGAGTAGTTTTCCTCAAGAAGCATCTCAACGAGCTTGGGAAGTTCCCTATGGGCAAAGGGCTCACCACCTGTTATTACCGTATGCTTTGCCGTAAACTTCTCAAGTTTCTTTTTTATATCTGAAAGTTTTACGTAGTTTCCTCCAAAGGAAAGAGCTTCGGGTTGGTCACACCATGGACACCTCAGATTACACCCCTGCAGCCTTATGACGACGGAGGGAGTGCCTCCGAGCAGACCCTCACCCTGAATACTCTCGTATATCTCGTTCAGCGGTATCAGAGTGTCGGTTTTTCGTACCTTATCTCGTAACATTCTATCTGGTCACCCACCTTAACGTCGTTGTAATCTTTTAATTTAACTCCGCACTCGTAACCTGCACTGACCTCTTGCACGTCTTCTTTGTAACGTTTCAGGCTTTCTATCTCTCCATCGTATATAACTACGCCGTCCCTTATTAACCGTGCCTTTGCACCTCTCACGAGCTTTCCGTTCAGGACGTAACAACCCGCAACCGTTCCGACCTTCTTTATCTTGAAGGTAGCCCTTACTTCAGCGGTTCCGAGGACTTCTTCCTTCTTAATGGGCTCTAAGAGACCAACAAGGGCCTTCTTAACGTCGTCTATAACGTCGTATATTATGCCGTACAGCCTAACGTCAACCTTCTCCTCTTCCATAAGTTCCCTGGCCTTGGGGTCCGGTCTCGTGTTGAAACCAATCACTATAGCTCCGGAAGCCTTTGCAAGCATTATGTCGTTTTCCGTTATTCCTCCCACCGCCCCGTGTATTATCCTCACTTGAACCTTTTCGTTTGATAGTTCTTCAAGGGATTTCTTGAGGGCTTCGAGGGAACCCATCGTATCCGCCTTCAGGACTATTCTTAGTTCCTTAGTCTCTCCGGACTGTATTTTCTTGTAAATATCCTCAAGCCTTATAGTTTGTAGCTTTTCCTCCCTTTCCTTCTTTTCCTTTCTCTTTTCCGCTATCTCCCTTGCGGTTCTTTCGTCGTCTACAACTATAAGTTCGTCCCCGGCTTCGGGCAGTTCTTCAAAACCGAGAACTTCAACGGGTGTTGATGGCGGGGCTTCCTTTAACTGTCTTCCCTTGTCGTCAAACATCGCCCTAACTCTTCCGTAAGTCGTTCCCGCAACAAAGTGATCCCCTATCCTGAGTGTTCCATCCTCAACTATTACCGTTGCAACGGGTCCCCTCTTTCTATCAAGTTTTGACTCTATAATCGTTCCCCTTGCTTTCTTGTTGGGATTGGCCTTAAGCTCAAGGATGTCCGCAAGGAGAAGAATCATCTCAAGGAGTTGGTCCACATTCTGCCCAGTTTTTGCGGATATATCAACGAATATGGTATCTCCTCCCCATTCTTCCGGGATGAGTCCGTGCTCCGATAACTCCCTTCTGACTTTCATAGGGTCGGCGTTGGGCTTGTCAATCTTGTTTACCGCGACGATTATAGGAACGTCAAAGGCTTTCGCGTGGTTTATAGCTTCTACAGTTTGGGGCATAACACCGTCGTCAGCGGCAACAACGAGAACGGCAATATCGGTAACCTTTGCTCCCCTTGCTCTTAAGGTGGTAAAGGCTTCGTGTCCGGGCGTATCAAGGAAAGTTATCTTCCTTCCGTCCGGGAGTTCAACTTGTGAAGCACCTATGTGCTGGGTTATTCCCCCCTTTTCCCTTTCCGCTACGTTCGTTTTTCTTATCCTGTCAAGGAGTGTCGTCTTTCCGTGGTCAACGTGACCCATAACTACGACTATAGGAGGTCTTGGTTGGAGTTCTTCTTCCCGCTCTTCTTCTTTTAAAAGGATTTCTTCCTCTACTTCTTCCTCTTCCTTCTTTACTTCCGCAAGGTATCCGAAGGACTCCGCAACCTCAACCGCAACCTCGGGCGGAACGGGCTGGTTAATCGTTGCGAGAACACCCCTTTTCATAAGCTCAGCTATAACTTTGTTTGCAGGAACGTCAAGGAGTTCCGAGAGTTCTCTTACCGTTATAACCTCGGGAATTTGTATAATCTTCACCTCTTCTTCTTTCTTCTTTCTCCCCTTTTCCTTCTTTTCCTGTTTCTTCTTTTCCTTTTCTACCGCGTGTTCAAGCTTCCTAAGGATTTCCCTTTCCTGCTTTGACATTTTAATCTTCGGTTTTTCCTCTCTTTTCTCTTCCTTCTTCCTTTCCTCTTCCTTCTTAGGTCTTTCTTCCTTCGTAAGGTCCCTAACCTCTACGCGGGGTCCTTGTAATTTCTCTCTCTCTTTTTTTCTTCTTTCTTTTTCTTTTTCTCTCTTCTCAAGTATCTCCTTTATTAGCTCCTCAACGCTCTTTTTCGGTTGTTCCTCTTCCTTTTTCTCCGCTTTTACCTCTTCCTTCTTTTCTTCCTCTTTTTCTTCTTCTTTTATCTCTTCAACTATAACTTCTTTCTTCTCTTCTTTCTCTTCCTTTACCTCTTCTGCTTCCTCTTCTTTTACTTCTTGAACCCGGGTTTGGATTTCTTCTTTCTTTTCTTCACTCTTCTCTTCCGGTTTGAAGGCATCGTATATTATTTCAAGGGCTTGTTCGTCAAGTCCATGGGAAGCCTTCCAAGGCTTTCCGTCAGGTCTCGGATAATACTCGTTTAGTAACTCTATGATATCCTTGGACTTAACACCGAGCTCCTTAGCCACTTCGGAAACTCTCTTCGTTTTGGTCAAACTCATACCTCCTAAAAGGTATATTATAAGCCTCGTATATCAATATGAAAGAGTGTGGTAAAAATCAGTGCTAATATCTTACACCGTTTTTAGAATATTCTTTTACTATGAAGGTGATAATAAACGGAAAGGAGTTTGATATACCTAAGGGTGTTAGGTTCGGCGAGCTGAGCCACGAGATTGAGAAGGCCGGTATAGAGTTCGGTTGCACGGATGGGCAGTGCGGTGTTTGTGTTGCAAGGATATTAAAGGGCATGGAATGTCTGAACGAGCCATCGGAAGACGAGGAAGATACACTCTGGAGAGTAGGAGCTGTTGACGAGGACCAAAGACTTACCTGTCAGCTTGTAATAGAAAAGGAGGACTGCGATGAGATAGTTATAGAGAGCGAGGACTGAGGTTAAAATGAAATTTTAATGGATATACTCGGGGAGTTTCTCAGAAACTATGAGGATAAGTTTTACGAGAGTATAAAGAAATACTCAGAAGAGTATTTAGGTGAGGATAAAGAACTTTTAAAGGTTCGCGAGGTTTTCTTCAATCAGCTTTTCAGGGAAACACTTCATAAGGATTTTTTTTACAACCTCGCATTTAGTTATGCGAAGAAGGGATTAAACATAAAGCCCGTATATTCAAAAGTTCTTCTTGAGCTTTTAAGGGATTTTGTAGATTACTTAATTTCTAAAGATGAGATAACTAAGGAAGAATTGAAAGCGTTAAAAACTCTCTTTTCGTTAATAGACCAGATTTTTGAGATAATAGAAAAGGCTTACTCTGACTATTTGAAAAGCGTAAGTGAGCATCTCAAGAAGGTTGAGGATATAACTAAAAAAGAAAGGAGATTCCTTCTAAAAGAGATTGAGCTTTTAAAACATAAGAAAGCAAAAGTTTTATTCGTATTTTCCTACAAAGAGATTCCCGTTTACTGTAAGGGAAAGATAGAGGACCTGATAGAGGATATAGCCGAGATTGAGTTTACGGAAAAATGCTTAATTTTTCCTCTCCTTAACGTAGGAGATAGCTTTTACATGAAAGCCGAAGGATTAACGTCACCCGTAAAGCTTGAAGTTATGCAAAAGAAAGAGGAGAATATCCTCGCGAGGGTAGTAAGTTATGAAGATGTATTTATTGAAAAAAGGGAGTTCATAAGGGTTAAGCCCGAAAAACCCGTTTCCGTTTTCATAATTGAGAAAAACATCATTGGAGAGATGCTGGATATATCCGTAGGAGGAGTGGGTGTATTCCTGAAGGAAAAGGTGGTTGAAAAAGGTGAAGTTGTTACGCTGGGTTTTACCGTAAAGGGGGAGGAAATAAGGGTTAAGGGGGAGTGCAGGTATGTAATTGAGTATAACGGGGGGTATAGGGCCGGGTTTAAGTTCTTAGAGCTTCATCCGAGGATAGAATCCCTAATCGGACAATACGTTATGGAAAGACAGCTCCAGATACTTAAAGAGTTAAAAGATATGATGGTATGAGGGGAAGGGAAGCCTGGGTAATCTTTGCGGTTGTCTTAATCCTGACGGCGATAATAATACCCATTCCGGCCCTCCTTCTTGACCTTCTTCTCACACTTTCAATAACCTTCTCTCTCAGCGTTCTCTTACTCACATTCTTCATAACAAACCCCCTTGAGTTTTCCTCTTTTCCATCTATACTTCTCCTCGGAACCCTAATGAGGCTCTCCCTAAACATCGCCGCAGCGAGGAGAATACTCCTGCACGGCCACGAGGGAACCCAAGCGGCCGGACGGGTAATTGAGTCATTCGGAAAGCTAGTTGCCGGTGGGGACATTGTTGTGGGTCTAATAGTTTTCCTAATTTTCATAGTCATTAACTTCATCGTTATAACAAAGGGTGCGGAAAGGATTTCGGAAGTTGCTGCACGGTTTACGCTGGATGCCCTTCCCGGTAAACAGATGGCTATAGACGCGGACCTAAACGCCGGCCTTATCACAGAAGAGGAGGCAAAAAGAAGAAGAAAGGAACTTGAAAAAGAGTCGTCCTTTTACGCGGCTATGGACGGAGCAAGTAAGTTCATAAGAGGGGATGCTATAGCTGCTCTCATAATTCTCTTCTTGAGCTTGGTGGGAGGACTCATAATAGGGATAGTTATAAGGGGAATGGACTTTCAAACCGCGTTAAGGACCTACACTATACTCTCAATAGGTGAAGGGTTAGCATCTCAGGTTCCGGCACTTCTCCTCTCAACCGCTGCAGGTGTTCTCACTACGAAGATGTCCTCACAGGAAAACCTCGGTGTTTCTATAAGTGAAGAGTTTACAAAACAACCGAAAGCTTTACTCTTTTCCGCAGGAGTTTTAGGGTTTCTTGGTCTCATTCCGGGCATACCGACATTACCCTTTTTCCTTATGGCGGGAGCCCTTGTATCCGCTTACTACTTCCTAATGAAAACTATAAAGGAGCAGGAAATAAAAAAGCTTGAAGAACTCGCAAAAGAGAAAGTTAAGGAAAAGAAGGAAGAAGAAGAGGATCTAATCCCCCAACCCGACCCTATAACCTTGGAGGTGGGATACGCTCTTATTCCCCTCGTTGATGAAAGCCAAGGAGGGAAGATTCCGGAAAAGATAAGGAGCTTGAGAAAACAGTTTGCAAAGGATTACGGCGTTATAATTCCCCTCGTTCACATAAGGGATAACCTGAGGTTGAAACCGAACGAGTATAGAATTCTCCTTAAAGGTATAGAACTTGACAGGTATGAGCTTATGCCGGGCCATTACCTTGCCGTGGACCTCGGGAACGTAAAGGGAAAAATTGAAGGCATAGAAACCTACGATCCGGCCTTTAAGATAAAGGCTTACTGGATAACCGAAGATAGAAAGGGAGAAGCACAAAAGCTAGGATACATGGTAGTGGACCCGGAAACTGTCTTAATAACGCACCTCTCGGAGGTTATAAAGAGAAACCTACACGAGCTTCTCACGAGAAACGAAGTTATGGAACTTGTTGAGCTGCTATCTAAGAAATATCCGAAAGTTGTAAAGGAACTCGTTCCGGAACAGGTTCCCGTATCCGTTCTTCACAGGGTTCTACAAAACCTTTTAAGGGAAGGTATTCCCGTTAATGACCTCCTAACAATTCTTGAAACGATAGCGGACTACATAGAACAAGTGAAGGACGCCGACCTACTCACGGAATATGTAAGACAAGCACTTTCAAAGAGGATAACCCGTATGTATCTCACAAACGGAACCCTATACGCTATAGCACTCTCACCTAAGGTTGAGACAAAGCTTATTCACTTTCTGAAGGAAAACAGAGAGGATGAGTTTATAGACTTTGTTCTTAATAAGCTTCTTCCCAAGATAAAGAACGAGATAGTTAAGTTCACCCAGTACCAGGCTATGCCCATTCTGCTTACATCCGGAGAAGTAAGACGCTACGTTAGAAAAACGATTGAACCCTACCTTCCCGAGCTTGCGGTTCTCTCTTACAACGAACTTGAAAAACAGGTTAACATAAAAATATTAGGTATTATAGATGAAGATTGAGAAACTGGAAGTCCAATCTATACAGGAGGCTATAGAACTCCTTGAGAAAAAATACGGAGAGAATGCAGTTATACTGTCCTCAAGAATTGTTAAAAAGAAACGATTCGGATTCTTGCCTATCTTTCCCGTTAAGAAACTTGAGGTAACGGTGGGGATACAGGAGGAAGAGGACTTTAAGAAGGAGTTTGAGAAGGAAAAAGAACTGTTAAAGGAGATTGAGAACCTAAAGAAGATAGTTAACGAGCTTTTATCCTCCAACAATCAACAGACAAATGAGGTGAAGACACAGACTGAAGGGGAAAATTACTCAGAAAGAGTTAAAAGAGTTTACGAGAAACTTATTTTAAAAAACGTAAACAAGGATATAGCTAAAAAGATTGTAGAAGATGCATGCGGATACGATATAGACAGAAAAGTTTACGACTTCAAAGAGGAACTATACACTTCCATGAGGGAGAGCCTCGAAAAGAATATAAAGATAGAAGACAACTTCCTTGAAAATCCGCCTAAGGTTGTAGCCCTGGTAGGCCCCACGGGTGTGGGAAAGACTACAACTATAGCTAAACTCGCATACCTTTTTAAGAAAAACAGGAAAAAGGTCGGAATAATCTCCCTTGATAGTTTTAGAGTCGGTGCCTTTGAACAGTTAAAGTCCTTTGCGGAAATCCTTGAAATACCCTTCAAGCTATCCGACTCCCCAAAGAGCTTTAACGTCCACCTCCTTGAGATGGAGGACAGGGACGTTATACTCGTTGATACCGCAGGAAGGAGTCACTACGACGTTGTAAGACTTAAAGAGCTTGAATCTTACTTCAAGGTATCCGATATAAGCGTATACCTAACACTTGCGGCAAACCTTGCTGAACTCGTTATGTATGAGGCTGTTATGCAGTTCGGCATATTTTCCGTAAAGGGTCTTATCTTCACAAAACTTGACGAGACTCCATTTCCGGGAAGCATAATAAACGTTGCTTACAGAACCCAGTATCCCATTCTCTGCTTTACCACCGGGCAATCACTGCCCGAAGACATAGTTATTGCAAATTACGACTATATCATCCGATTAATTTTAGAGGATGAAAATGAAGTTAAACCAGCAGCTAAACTTGCTTAAGATAAAGGAAGGAAAGGATAAAAAAACTAAGTATATATCTATATCGAGCGGGAAAGGAGGAGTAGGGAAAACACTCGTTGCGATAAACCTGGGTGAGATTCTCTCAGAGGAAGGGAAGAAGGTTCTTATATTTGATGGGGACTTAGGACTCAGTAACATACACCTCATGTACGGCATAACGCCCTCAAAAGACTTATCCGACATGCTGAAGGGTTTTGCAGTTATAGAGGAACTTCCGGTGAAGGTGAATGAAAACCTTTATTTCATATCGGGTGGGAGCGGTTTCCAGAGTCTTGCGGACATGCCAAGAACCCAGCTCAGCACCGTAATAAACAAGCTTCACAGCTTTGCAGAAGAAAACTTTGATTACGTAATACTTGACACACCTCCCGGTATACACAGAACTACACTTATGCTTGCCTCCTGTGCCGACATTCCCCTAATACTCACAACGCCCGAACCTACTGCAATAATGGACGCCTACGCACTTATAAAGGTTCTGAACAGAGAAGAAGGAGTAGAAGATTTTTACCTAATCGTTAACAAAGCGGACAACGAGGCTGAAGCAAAAAGCGTGACAGAAAGCATAGAGATACTCTCATCAAAATACACAACTGCAAAGGTTCACTACATAGGTTTTTTGCATTACAGGAAAAACTTGATAAGAAGGGTTATAGACCAGAACCCGGTTGATAAGACATTTAAGGAAGAACTCAGGGAAGCCATATCAAATATAGACCTGACAACTAAGCCGAGAGAAAGCTTTTGGGGTAAAATACTTAAAAAACTGGGAGTATGAAAAAACCTTACGCGGAACAGAGGGAAGAGCTTATCCTTAAATACCTGCCACTTGTAAGGGGTATAGCATACAACATAAAGAAACACCTTCCCGAGGACGTTGATGTGAGGGACCTGATAGGTTACGGAATAATCGGCCTTATAAAGGGAATAGATAACCTTAAAACTACGGATGAGAAAGCGGTAGAGAGATATCTGAAGATTAGGATAAAGGGAGCTATATACGATTACCTGAGGAGTCTTGATTTTGGAAGCAGGGAGATAAGGAATAAGGAAAGAAGGATAAAAGAGGCACTTGAAAACCTGAAGGAAAAACTCGGAAGAGAGCCTACCGATGAAGAACTGGCAAATGAGCTTGGGATTTCCACGGAGGAACTTGTGGATACACTAAAGAGAATATCCTTTTCTCACATCCTTAACCTTGAGGAGGTTTTTAGGAAAAACGTAAGGGATTACTCCGAGCTAATATCTTCGGGGGAGGACGTTGAGGAAAGGGTTATAAAAAAGGAGTTCGAAGAAAGGTTAAAAAAAGCGGTGAGTGAGCTTCCCGAGAGAGAGAAGCTCGTTATTCAGCTGGTTTTCTACGAAGGACTTCCCCTAAAAGAGGTTGCAAAGGTTTTAAACACATCTATATCCAGGGTAGCCCAAATAAAGGCAAGGGCATTGGAAAGGTTGAGAGAAAAACTTAATCCTCCAAAAACTCCGTAAATTTTTCTTTATGCCTTTCAAACCACTCCTCAAGGGACTTTGTATCGTATCCTCCGTTTTTACCGAAGGTAAGCTCAAACTCTTCAAACCCCATACCTTCAAGTATGGCAAGCATGTAATACCTGATACCTATCGGGTCTCCGGGAACAAGTTTGTAAAGCATCTTTAAAACCTTTAGGGCTTCGTCTATCTCTCCCACTTCCCATAACGTTATACCGGTCTCAAGAATAGCCCTTATTATGTGTCTGTTGGTTTCGTATTCCCAAGGGACGCTTTCGGGGAGTTCTCCCCTTTCTCCTTTAAGAAGCTCCATAGCCCTCTCGTATGCCTGAAGGATTATCTCTTCCGCCTCCTTAATGTAGCCTTCGTTCTCCATTATCTCGGAAAGCTTTATGTAGGTCTCAAGGTAGTAGGGGTCTTCCTCTATAAGTTTTTTCAGGTCGGAAATTAACTTAGTAATGTCGTTCTTGTCCTCGGTAAGAATTTTCTCTAACTTTTTCGAAACCGGTCTTTCAACGTCGACGAACTGACTCATATTCACTAAAATAATTTACCAGCTCGGTATAAAATAAAGCTATGATTCCAATAAAGGACGTAAATCCGTCAAGAAGTTTTCCCGTAGTAAGCCTGAGCATAATAATCCTTTGTTCAGCAATATGGCTTTACGAGTGGAGCCTCACCGACGATATCATATACACCCTTCAGGGTCAGATAACGGCCTTTGAGCTTTTTCTCAGGGAGTGGGGTCTAGTTCCATCGGAACTTTCCCAAAAGCCCTATACACTTATCACTCATATGTTTCTCCACGGTAGTTGGGGGCACATCTTGGGTAACATGTGGTTTTTATGGGTTTTCGGGGATAACGTTGAAGATAGGCTCGGAAAGTTTAGATACATAATCTTTTACATACTCTGCGGTCTGGGTGCCGCACTTAGCCAGACTTTTATAAGCCTTGCCTTTGGGGGAGCAAACGTTCCTATGGTGGGGGCAAGCGGGGCTATTAGCGGAGTGCTCGGAGCTTACATGAAGCTATTTCCCCACGCAAGGGTCCTCGCACTTGTTCCCGTATTTATATTCCTCACCTTAATGGAGTTGCCCGCGGTAATCTTCATAGGTATGTGGTTCTTTATCCAGATTGTAAACGGTATAGTTACTCTTCCCTTCATAGGATACGGGGGCGTGGCGTGGTATGCGCATATAGGGGGGTTCCTTACGGGATACCTTCTGGTTGACTTCTTTTACAGAAAACGTTACTACGTTTAGTTACATCCTTTCGGGGGCACTCACACCCATAAGGCTCAGCCCTATCCTTATTACTTCCTTTACACCTAAGGCGAGTGCAAGCCTTGAGAGCATCACCCTTTCTTCCATTCCGAGTATCCTGTGATGGTTGTAGTAGTGGTGAAAGTCCCCTGCGAGGTCTATCAGGTAATAAGTGAGGAGATGGGGCTCCCTCCTCTGGATTATGTCTATTAACTCGTCTTTGAAGGAAAGGAGTTTCTTTATAAGCTTTTCTTCTGCCTCTTCCGATAGATAATCAACGTAGTTTATTAACTCCTCCCTGTTCACCTCCTTTTTGTATCTCTCCTTAAACTCTCTCAGGATGCCCGCTATCCTAGCGTGAGCGTATTGGACGTAGTAAACGGGGTTTTCTGAGCTCTTTTCCTTTGCCTTGTCAACGTCAAAGTCAAGGGGGGTATCACTTCTCTTTGTGAGGAATATAAATCTGACCGCGTCTGCTCCAACTTCCTCAAGAAGCTCCCTCAAGGTTACAAACGTTCCAGCCCTCTTTGACATCTTTACCTCTTTACCGCTTCTGAAGAGCTTTACCATCTGAACGAGAAGTATCTCAAGCCATTCATCCTTTATACCTAACATCTTGAGGGCAGCTTTTACCCTCGGTATATAACCGTGGTGGTCGGCTCCCCACACGTTTATGACTTTTTCAAATCCCCTTTTGAACTTGTTGTAATGGTAGGCTATATCTGAAGCAAAGTAGGTATAGGTTCCGTCCGAGCGTCTAACAACCCTGTCCTTGTCATCCCCCAGCTCAGAAGTTTTCAGCCAGAGTGCCCCTTCCTTTTCGTAAACGTATCCCTTTTCTTTTAAGAGGTTTATAAGCTCCTCAACGAGTCCCTCGTCGTATAAACTTCTCTCACTAAACCAGACGTCAAAGTCTATTCCCATAAGGGAGAGGTCTTCCTTTATCTCCTTGAGCATAAGGTCAAGCCCATAAAGGGCTAAAAGCTCAATTGCGTCCTTTGGTTCATACTTTTTTAGGTAATTAAGTTCAACTCCTGTTTCCTTTGAGAGTATTAACTCTCTGAGTTCCTTCAAATTCTTTTCTTTACAAAGTTTTTCACCTGTTAAGTTCCTAACTCGGTTTGCTAACTCTTTTACGTATTCACCTCTGTATCCGTCATTCTCAAAGATTTCCTTTATTTCCTTAAAAAGCTCTTCGTCTCTTTCCTTGCAATTCTCAAGGTATCTGTAAAGAATGGACACACCAAGAAGGTAAACTTGTCTTCCCGCGTCGTTTATGTAATACTCCCTCGTAACCTCGTAATTAAAGAACTTTAAAAGCCTTGAAAGAGTATCTCCTACTACCGCTCCCCTTCCATGGCCCAAGTGAAGGGGACCCGTAGGATTTGCACTTACATACTCAACCTGAACTTTCATTTTCTTTCCAAGATCTTCCTTAAAGTATTCTTCACCCCTTGAAAGGAGTTTTTTAAACTCTCCCTTTAAGAAATCAAAAGAAAAACGGAAGTTTATGAAGCCCTTTACCGCTTCAACGCTCTTAAAGGTTGTATCTTTCTTTAATTCCTCCGCGAGCTCCTCGGCTATCTTTACGGGAGGTTTTTTAAGCTCCCTTGCCAGCAAAAAAGCTACGTTCGTGGCCAGGTCTCCTAAGCTTTCCTCTTTGGGTTTTTCTACCTTAAATTCCTTCTTCTCTATTCCGTATAACTCTTTTAGGGCTTTTTCTACCTTTTCCCTTACGAGTTCTTTCATAGAGGTTTTATTTTACCTGAGAGGAGGACCTATCTTTACGAGTCCGGTTTCGGTAATTTCCATAAAGTGGGTTCTCGTGTCGTGTCCGCATAAACGACACCCGTCCACCCTGAAAAGCCTTACGATATCCCCGAGCTCCTTTTTGTAAATCTGAGCCTGATACTTCGTCATTATAAGCTCTTTTGCGAGAACCATCGTGCAGTCAACTATATGGCTTATGGCAAAACCTCCCGCAGCTTCCGCGGATAGCTCTTCGTGGGAGCTTCTCTTCTGGGAAACGAAAAGAGCGGTTTGATACCATTTCTTCATGAAGTTAAAGAGCTGTCTTACAATCGTTCTTGCAAGCATTTCCTTTGCTTCGTAAAGTCCCGTTATGGAGTCTATAACGGTGTGCCTTACCTTGTAGGTTTTAATAACGTGGGCAAGGGTTGCAAGTAGGTTGGGGATGTTTTCCCTGAGAGTTGCGTGACTTGCAGCATCTATTAGTATTATCTTCTCCTTTATCTTTTCAAAGTCTATACCCATGGCAGTTGCCCTTTCTCTGAGTCCCATAGTGACGAAAGGAGCAGGGCTCTCAACGGTTATAAAGGCTACGGCCTCTCCTCTATCCGCCTGCTTCACAGTATACTGCTCAACCATTAAGGACTTTCCCGTGTCCGAAACACCTGTTATGTTAACCACGGCATACCTCGGTATTCCGCCCAAGGGTTTTTTTACCACCTTCCCGTCTTGGAGTTCCGTTTTAAAGAAAAGTTCGTCCAGTCCCTCAACACCCGTGGGAACACCCTCAAGTCTAGGGGCTTTCTTTATTGCCTCTTCCGCAACCCATATGCCTTCTTCTATTACCCTCGGTTTTTCGTGTTCCTCTTCGTGGTAGCGTTTGTATTCTCTGTCCATAATCCACCTCCCTGAAAAGGGTCTTAGTTTATTTTACAACTTGTGTATATTAACATTGGGGAAGGTCTTTTTTAGTTCCTCCGTTAGAATTCCGTCCCTCCTGCCCACCTCTTCCTCACACTCAATGCATTTATACACCTTTGCATCCCCTACACCGCAACTGGGGGACTTGCTTTTTAAATACGCCTCGTCAATTCTCCCGATGGAGTTTAAAAACTCCCTTACCTTTTTCCTGAGTTCATCTGTTAAATCCTTGTAGTCGTCTTCCTTGAGGAGTCTTATTCCTCGCTGTGTCGGAACAAACTTAAGCCGAGGCCTCGGAACCGGAAGGGATAATAACTCAACCTCGGGACAGATTGTTATAACCTCACAGTTCTTTAATCTTTCTTTTAGTTCTTTAACCCTTACGTCTTTTGAGTCGTATCTGTAACAACACTCAAGAAGACATTTACTCACGAGAACCCGCTTCATCTTATATACTGGGCTATAAGCCTTCTTATAAGGGACTGGCTTCCGAGCCTGTGTCGCAGGAAGGTTTCCAAGTATTTAATGGGAATCAAGTTCTGGGGTGCTCTTTTTTCGTTGAACTCCCTTGAGGAGAACTTTGGAATGAGGTATGCGGTAAGGTCCGCAAGCTTTATAGCTTCGTTTATCCCTATTTCTGCAGGAACTTCAAGCCTTGCAAGGCTCGTTATACCTTCTCCCTCGCTCAGCTTTACATACCACGTGAACTTATCAAGGTTTGATGTATTACTTCCGTTCATAGTAGGCTGTGAATGAATTAAAACTATCGGAGTTCTTTCCCCGACATTCATTTTTCTTAAGACTTCTATGTGTTCGGGATATACGTAAATTCTTTTATGTTTTTTTATGTATCCCACGAGGGGATAGTTTCTTATTCTTGCCACGTAGTGAAGTGTGCCGTCAGTTATTATTAAGTCCGCTAACCTCCCATCGTATATTCTTGTGGCCACCTCAAGCTCCATATTCGCCATCAGGTCGTTCACGTAAGGAGAAAGCTCTTTGTTTGCGGTTTCAACGGCAAACTCAACAGCTCCCCATTGGGAGGTAAACCTTATTTTTGGGCTTCCTATCTCAACCTTTTCCCTGAGGAGAAAGTAGCGCCTTATTCTGCACTCTTTAAGAGCACTTTCAAGCTCGTTTATCTTTCCGTAATTCAAGACTAAAGCACCTGCACCTATGGAAACGAAAGCGCCTTCTACTACTACAGTTTGGGTCGGGTCTTCTATATAAACGACGTTTTCCGTTCTTCTTACTCCGTCTACAAAGGCTATTTTTAAACTTTTCTCGTCAAAATCTTCAGGGATTCCTCCTTTTATAGGTTTCCATTTATCGGTTTCTACCTTTACGTCCCCAATCTCGTCCGATTCCTCCAATACGTGGTTATCCAAAGATAGAAGTTTCCAGCTATCAAATGAAATTCTAAATCTTCCCCATCTTGGCATAATTTCCTCCTATATGTATTAAATTATGAGGGGTAAAAAGAGGTATACATTCGAAGATTTAGTAAAAGTAATGGAAGAGCTCAGAAAGAAGTGTCCGTGGGATATGGAGCAGACCCATGAAAGCTTGAAGAAGTATTTAATAGAGGAAGCTTACGAGGTTCTTGACGCTATAGACAGTAAAGACGACGAGAAGTTAAAAGAAGAGCTCGGAGACCTTCTCCTTCAGGTTGTTTTCCATTCCCAAATAGCAAAAGAAAGAGAAGCTTTTGATATAAACGACGTTATAGACGCTCTTGTTAGAAAGCTTATAGAAAGGCATCCCCACGTTTTTGGAAACGAGAAAGCGGAGGACGTTCTTAAAAACTGGGAGAAAAAGAAGATGGAAAAAAGGAAGAGTATATTTGAGGGAATTCCTAAACACCTTCCCGCGCTTATGCGTTCTCAGAAGCTCCAGGATAGGGCTTCACAGGTGGGCTTTGACTTTGAGAATATAAACCAGGTTTTTGATAAGATTGAGGAGGAAATACAGGAGCTAAAGGAATCCCTTGAGAAAAATGATAAGGAGAACATAAAACACGAGATTGGAGACATCCTGACCGCCGTTGTTGAGCTTGCACGTTTTGTAGGGGTTGATGCGGAGGAAGCCCTTCAAGAAGCCAACGAAAGGTTTATAAGACGCTTTTCCTACATAGAAAAGAAGGCTAAGGAAATGGGAAAGAAGCTTGAGGATATGAGTCTTGAGGAGATGGATAAACTCTGGCTTGAGGCAAAATCCTTAGAAGGTGAGAAGAGAGGATAACTTTTTTAGCTCCTCGTATCCTACCACGTCCCCTTCCCTCAGGGGTATATAAATCTTTTCAAGTTTTGAAAATTTTTCTTCTATTTCCTCTATATACCTTTCCTGGTTTTCCCTTCTTCTTTTTAAAAACGCATCGCTCGGATTTTCCGGAAGAACTTTGTTAATTATTATCCTCTTTACCTTTATTCCTTTGTGCTCTAATGATTTTACGAGTCTTATCGTCTCCTCTATCGGGAGCTTTTCGGGTGTTAGAACGGGTATAAACTCGGAAGCTGTGTAAACTACTTCCGAGAAATGCTCAAACCTTTTTTTTCTCTCTTCTATGTATTCAAGGCTTCTTGAAACATAATCCTTCCCCGAAGCTCTTTTTAACTCTTCAAGCTTAGCTTTCATCTTTATTACTTCCTCAAAAAAGGAAGAAAGCCTTCCGACCGTTTTCAGAAGCCCGAGTGTGTGTCCCGTGGGGGCGGTATCAACGACGAAAACGTCGTAATCCCCATATTTATAAAGAATTTCTTTAGTTAATTCTTCAAGGATTACGGTATCTTCTATTCCCGGGCTTTCTTCAAGGGAGTGGAGTATACCCTCAAGTTGCTTGATGGATTCGGACTTAAGAAGGGCTTTTGATAACTCAAAAACTCTATTCGTGTAATCTTTAAGGCTTTTTTTAACGTCTATCTCCTTAAGAGTCAGGTTTTCGTTTATCTTAACCTCTCCGCTTATAGGGGTATTAAACACGTCAGAAAGGGAATGGGCAGGGTCTGTGGAAAGGAGTAATACTCTTTTCCCTTCCTCGGATAGCTTTACTGCGTAAGCGGACGATA
>NZ_JBSLZM010000080.1:0-3410 GCF_056494385.1 Aquifex sp.
ATTGCCCCTGGTGCCCATAGCGGGGGGGAAACACCCGGTTCCATTCCGAACCCGGCAGTTAAGCCCCCCAGCGCCGATGATACTGTGCCGGCAGCGGCACGGGAAAGTAGGTCGGTGCCAGGGGCTTGTTCCGTAGTAATAAAATATTTGTTGTGTTTACTCCGAAGTTATTAGCTCAAATAATCAACGGAAGTCTTATAGGAAATCCTTCTGTAAAGGTAAGTTCTTTCTCAATAGATTCAAGAAACATAAGAAAAGGGGAGGTTTTTGTAGCTTTAAAAGGCTCTAGATTTGATGGAAATGAGTTTGTAAAAGATGCTCTTGAGAAAGGTGCAGCAGGTGCTATAGCGGAAAAATTCGTTGAGATTCCCGAAGATAAGTTTTTAATACTTGTAAACTCATCTCAGGAAGCACTTAAAAAGATTGCAAAGTATAAAAGAGAGAGTTTTAAGGGAACCGTTGTGGGTATAGCCGGTTCGGCGGGAAAAACGACAACAAAAGAATTGGTAGCACATCTTCTTTCCTTCGTTGGAAAAGTTTATAAATCTCCCGGGAATCTTAACTCTCAGATAGGTCTTCCCTTAAGCGTTGCAAATGCACCCCTTGATTGTGATTTTTGGGTTCTTGAACACGGGGCGAGTAAAAGGGGAGAAATAAGAGAACTCGTTAATATAACAAAACCCCATATAAGGGTTATAACGAAGATTGGAGAAGAGCATCTGGAGGGTTTCGGAAGTCTGGAGGGTGTAATTTTGGGAAACGGAGAGCTTTTCTGTTTTCTTTCGGACTCCTTCAAGGCGATAATACCTGAAAATACGATTAATTATTACGTATTTATTCCGAAGGATTGGCGTTATACATTCGGCAAAGGAGAAGTTGAAAGCTGCGAAATAAAAGAAGATGGTATACGTATACGTATAGATGGGGAGGAATTTTTTTTACCTGTTCCCAGTTTGGGGCTTATGGAAAATCTACTCGTATCGTTAAAAGTTTTAAAAATTTTGGGCTATGAACCGAAAAATTTTAGGAATGCCGTAAGCTGTTTCAAGCCAGAATGGGGAAGAATGGAAGTAATAAAATTGAAAAATTTTACGATAATAAACGATGCTTATAATGCAAATCCGCCCTCCGTGGAGAATGCACTTAGAAGTCTTGGACTTATAGAAGGTAAGAAAAAGGTTGTTATTTTGGGGGATATGCTTGAGCTAGGAAAGTATAGCAGGGAGCTCCACAGTAAGGTCGGGGAGCTTTTAAACAATTGTAAGATAGAAGCGGCATTTTTTTCGGGAAGAGAAATTAAAGAGACTTATAATGTTTATAGGGGATTGAAGTTTTACACAAAGTCAAAGGAGGAGTTAAAGGAAGTGTTAAGGAAAAATAAGAGGGTTCTAAGGGGAAGTGTAATTTTTGTTAAAGCATCCAGGGGGTTAAAGTTTGAAGAGATTGTGGAGTTTTTAAGGGAGGTTGATAATGAGCTCTAAAGGTGAGATATTCCTTTTCAAGAACGATGTGGTCTTATACACTATTACAGACATTCTCGGAATGACGGAAAATGAAAAAATAAAGGTTGTAAACACACCTATTTTAAAAAAATACGGTGTTGAAGGTGAAAAAGCTTACATAAAGTATTCTACCTTTATACTTCATACGAAAATACTCGGAAAGACTGAGGAATATATTATCCTTGACTTTCCTATGCTAAATCCCGAAAAGCCGCTTGGTGACAGGAAAAGTGTTAGAGTAACCCCAACTCCCGAAAAACCTGTAAAAGTAATAATAGAAGGTAAAAAAAGAGAAGTTAACGATATATCAGAGGTAGGGTTCTCTATAAAGTGTTCCTTAGAAGAAATAGACGATGTTATAAACGGTGAATTTGTGAACGTTGAGGTTATTCTACCAACTTATGAAGACGCTATTAAGGGACAGGCTCAGATTGTTAACATAAGGGAAAAGAAAAACGGGGATATATTGTGCGGGTATGAGCTCTTTTTAAAGGATGAAGATACGGTAAAAGTGAGGTTCTATTTATATGAAAGGGTAAAGGAAATACTAAAAAGTATAAAGTAAAATTCCTTCTTTACCATAGGGTATTTCTTTTATTGTCTCACCCCTCGGGTTAATAACAGCCGAGGGGCCTATGTTGTTTACCCACAGAATAAACTTTTCGTTTTCCAAAGCCCTTGCTCTTGCCAACTTCATATGTTGGTAATTTCCATCCGAATTCCTAAACCACGCGTTGTTTGTAAGCACGGCAAGTATATCACAATCAAAGCGCTTTATAAAGAATGTATAAGCTATCTCAAAACATATGGGAGTTGCTATCCTTAATCCGTTCAGGTTAAAACACTTTTCCTTTTTTCCTCTTGAGTAATCCTGAAGACCAAGGTAAGGAACTAGTTCGGAAAAAAACTTAAAAGGATAGGGTGTATACTCTCCGAAGGGAACTAAGATGTTTTTCCTGTATATGTCTATGACTTTACCGTCCTTAAGTAAGACTACACTGTTGTAAGCTTCAAATTTCTCACCGTAGTTTACCTCAATTATTCCGGTAATTATAGGAACTTTTTTAGAAAGTCTTAAGAGTTCATCGTTAAACTCAAGCTCAGAGAGGTAAAATGGGACTGCGGATTCTGGAAGAATTATAAGGTCTGGGTTTTCTTTTATCGCTTTCTCAACAAGCTTTATTATTCGCGGATACCTTTCCCAGAAAAGTTCTTTATTCAGCTTTACATCTTCCGGGATAGCGGTTTGTACTATTGCTACCTTAAAGTTTCCTTGAAATTTGGGAGTTTCCTTCTCTTTTAAAAATCCGAATACGAGAATAGGAACAAGCAATCCTGTCGTTAATACCTTTTTGCGTATTGAAAACATTGGAAAAAGTGATATGAACAGAACAATAAGACTTCCGAGATAAACTGTTCCCGCGCTTAGTGAGTATCTCAATACGGGAATGTCAACCAAGTTAGTTCCTAAAATCAGCCAAGGAAATCCTCCGTAAGGAAAAAAAGAGCGTATAATCTCAACAAAAGTATATATAAAAGGAAAGATAAAATAATTGAACCTGAATACTTTCCAAATAATGTAGGTTATACCGAATTGGTAAAGGGTAAGGAAAAGAATAAGTAAAATAACGGAAGTATATCCCAGAAAAGGATTAAGCCCACCGTAATCTATTAAAGAAATTCTTATCCATATTAGCGAAAGAAGAAAGGACGTTAGTCCAAAGGAAAAAAATCTTTTTAGATTTTTTCCAACACCTAAGAAAATCGCGGGGAAGATAAGGAAGAATAAATTAAACTTTGAAAAGGATAAGTAAAAAAGAACACCTGCTAAAACACCTAGGAGTATCTCTTTATATCCACTATTATGCATAGGAAAAATATGATACCTCCTATGAATGCACTTACATA
>NZ_JBSLZM010000081.1:0-14966 GCF_056494385.1 Aquifex sp.
CGTGAGGTTATAGCCTTTGTCTATCAAGAACTTTGATACTTCCCTTCCTATTCTCTTTATTCCCGTAATTATCGCAACCTTTTCCATAACATTAGCTTAAAAGAGATACTAGTCTATTCCTATAAGCTTTTTCAGCTTTTTTATCTCATCCCTGAGCTTTGCAGCTTTCTCAAACTCCCAGTTCTTAGCACATTTCCACATCTCCTTCTCAAGCTTTTCTATCTTTTTGAGAATATCCTCCTCGGACTTTACACCCTTCGGTATATCGGTGGGTAGTTCTACGTAGTCAAGTTCTTCAAGGGCAAGAAGTTCCTTTACGGGTTTCTTAACACTTCTTGGTGTTATTCCGTGCTTTTTATTAAACTCCTCTTGTATTTTTCTTCTCCTGTTCGTTTCGTTTATAGCCTTTTCCATGGCCTTTGTTATTCTGTCCGCGTAAAGTATAGCCTTCCCGTTTACGTTTCTCGCAGCCCTTCCTATTGTCTGTATAAGCGCCTGATAACTCCTTAAAAATCCTTCCTTGTCCGCCTCAAGTATGGCAACGAGGGAAACCTCAGGAAGGTCAAGCCCTTCTCTTAGCAGGTTAACACCAACTATAACGTCTATGCTTCCTTCCCTTAGTTCTTTTACAAGCTTTGCCCTCTCTATTGCGTCAAGCTCCGAGTGCATGTATTTTGCCTTTATCTTTCTCTCGGTAAGATACTCCGCAACGTCTTCCGCAAGCCTCTTGGTTGTTGTTAAAACGAGAGCTCTTTCTCCCTTCTTTTTAACCTCCTTTATCTCCTTAACAAGGTTCTCAAGCTGGTTCATCTTGGGTCTCACTTCAACCACCGGGTCAAGAAGCCCTGTAGGTCTTACTATCTGTTCAACAACGTTCCCGTTACTTCTCCTGAGTTCCCACTCTCCCGGTGTTGCAGATACATATATAACCTGGTTTATCCTCTCCAGGAACTCTTCAAACTTAAGAGGTCTGTTGTCAAGGGCTGAGGGAAGTCTCCATCCGTATTCAACAAGCTTCTCTTTCCTGCTTCTGTCTCCGTTATACATAGCCCTCAGCTGGGGAACGGTCATATGGGACTCATCTATTATGAGTAGGAAGTCCTCGGGGAAGTAATCAAGAAGGGTAAAGGGGGGTTCACCGGGTTTTCTTCCGTCAAAATACCTTGAGTAGTTCTCAATACCTTTACAATGCCCGAGTTCTCTGATAAGTTCAAGGTCGTGCATAGTCCTCTGGTAAAGCCTTTGAGCTTCAACGGTTCTTCCTTGCTTTTTAAACCAGTTTACCCTCTCCGTTAAATCTTTCTCTATTTCCTCAAGTGCCTGTTCTACAGTGGGTCTCGGAGCTATGTAGTGGGATGCGGGAAATAGGGAAAAGCTATCAACCTCCTTAATTGGGTGTCTATTTAATATATCTACTAATACTATACGTTCTACCTCATCGTCCCAAAACTCAACCCTTACGAGGTAATCCTCCGTATTTGAGGGAACTATCTCAACGGCATCCCCTCTTACAGAAAAGGTAGCCCTTTTAAAGGCGTAATCGTTTCTCTGGTATCCCAGCTCTATAAGTTTTCTTAGAAGTTTTGAGAGACTTAACCTTATCCCTTTCTCAAGCTTTATTCTCAGCTTTTCGTAGTGTTCCGGCTTTCCGAGTCCGTATATACAGGAAACCGAAGCAACAACTATAACATCCCTTCTTTTCAGGACTGATATGGTTGCTGAGTGTCTGTATCTCTCAAGGGTCTCGTTTATGCTCGCATCTTTTTCTATGTATAAATCCTTTTCGGGTATGTAAGCCTCCGGCTGATAGTAGTCGTAATAAGAGACAAAATACTCAACCGCATTCTCGGGAAATAGCTCCTTAAACTCCCTGTAGAGCTGAGCTGCGAGAATTTTGTTGTGAACTATTACCAAGGTTGGCTTGTTGTATCTTGCTATTACGTTTGCTAATGTATACGTTTTTCCCGTTCCCGTAGCTCCGAGTAAAACTTGCTCCTTTACGCCCCTTTCAAGGTTCTCAAGAAGCTGTTCTATAGCTTTCGGCTGGTCTCCTGCAGGCTTTAACTCCGATACGAGCTTAAAGGAATCTCCCATAGGAATTTAATTTAAAAAGTGAGTTCTTCCTCCGTCTCTCCGAGAATTTCCAGACCTTTTATATGTTTTTTCATTTCCTCTAAGGCTTCCATAAGCTCCTTTACCTTATGGGGTGTTGCGAGAACGTAAACTTCACCCGTTCCCTTCTCTTTTGTTCTCGTTAGTGCATAACGGGGAAGGCCGTCTATTAGGGAGTTAAATAAGCCCACTTCTTCAACTGGCATCTTAACCTTAATTACTTTTGCCTTTATCTCTGACCCTGACGATTTTCGCATTGAAAAGCTCCATAACCTTTAAAACAGCCTCATCTTGTTCCGGTCTTGAGGATTTTTTTTTACCTCAACCTCATACTCAACGGGAAACTTGACTTTTAGTTCCTCAAGCTCCTTTTTAAACCTTTCGTAAGTCTTTTCATCAAGCTTTATTATTAGCTTCCCGTTTTCTTCAATCCCGTTTCTTATGAGTGTCCTCAACATAGGTTTTATTTCTTTCTCCAGTTTTTCTTTTAGACTTTCTTCTTTCTCCTCCTTTACCTCTTCCCTTTCTTCCGTTTTCTTCTCTTCCCTTACCTCAAGCTTGAGTTTTGATATGGGTACTATTTCCTTCACTATCTTAGTCTTTATGACCGCAAGCTCGTAGGCAAATAGTGGCTCTCTTGTCCTTGATTCCACCTTTCCCCTGTTTATAACATTCTCAAGGTATAGAAGTGCCTCAAGGGGGTATTCTTTAAACTCTTCGTAGTCCTCGGGATTTTCAACTACCTTTTCCGGTTTATTCAGGCTTTTTACGAGTATGGCGTTCCTTATTTCCTCCTCAAGCATTTCCCAGAACTTAGTAAGGTTATACCCCCTCTGAGAAAGTTCCCTCAGAAAACTTATAGCCTCATCTACCTTTGAATCCAGTAAAAGCCTCATAAAACTCCTTACCGTTTCGCCGCTCAGAATTCCTAGGAAGTTCTCAACGGCTTCCTTCGTTACTTTCCCTTCCCCGTAAACACTTGCTTGGTCAAGAAGAGAAGCTGCATCTCTCATACACCCTTCCGAAGCGTGGGCAAGTATTCTTAGTGCTTCTTCTTCATACTCTATATGTTCCTTCACACATATTAGTTTCATATACTCTATTACTTTTTCTTTCGGAACCTTGCTAAATATTATCCTCTGACACCTTGAAAGAATGGTAGGGAGTATCTTGTCATATTCCGTGGTGCAGAGAACGAAAACGGTATTAGGCGGTGGTTCTTCAAGGGTCTTTAAAAGGGCGTTAAAAGCTTCTTTTGTTAACATGTGTGCTTCGTCTATTATGTAAACCTTATACTTTCCCTTTATGGGTTTGTAGTTAACCGCTTCCTTCAGGGTTCTTACGTCGTCTATACCCCTGTTTGATGCCGCGTCCATCTCTATAAGGTCAGGAAATATTCCTTTGTCTATCTCCTTACAGTTTTCACATTCCCCACAGGGCTCTCCCCCGGTGGGATTTTTGCAGTTTAAAGCCTTTGCAAGAATTCTCGCTATAGTGGTTTTCCCCACACCCCTCGGTCCCGCAAAAAGGTATGCGTGGGATACTCTATTATTCCTTATAGCGTTTTTCAAAACTCTTACAGGAACGTCTTGCCCGATAACCTCCCTGAAGAACTTGGGCCTGTATTTCCGTGCAAAGGGAATGTATGTCATTAGTGTCCTCTTTCGGCATACTTCTTAATCTGTTCTTCCAAGAAGGCTAAAACTAAGGGTATCTGCTTCTTCACGTTATCTTCGGATATACTTTCCTCATGAAGTTCGTTAGCAAGCCTGGAAACAAGTTCAAGCAAACGTTTGTAAAATTCCGTGGGGGAAATTTCCCCATTTTTACGGCTATCTTTCAGCTGTTTTAACTCCTGTGCAAGCTCCTGGGAACCCACGGGATACCTCCTGTGTGGTGTGTTAAGAACCCTGCGCACGGGACGGCGGGCTTACCCTTGCTCCCTTTCGGGCCTGGGGGATTCACCCTGTCCCGTCGCAGGGCTAAAAATTTAATATACATAAAACGCTTTATCTGTCAAGTTTAGATTTTGTTAGCAGAATAGACTAAAAGTATTTCTGATTTTTAGGTCATTTTATTATTGACTCAAGTCATGTAAAAGTATATATTTATTTACTGACAAAGGTCATAAGGAGGCGTATCATGAAGCGCTTTGCTCCGCTCATTGTAAGTAGCCTGGTTTTGGGGTGGGGTATTGTAAAGGCTGAAACAAAACCACCGAAACTTACACCTGAGGAAATGAAAAAAGCGGCCCAGATTTACTTTGACAGGTGTGCGGGATGTCACGGAATGCTGAGGGGAGGAGCAACGGGACCTCCTTTAAAACCGGAGATAATGAGACAGAGGGGAATTGACTACATAAAGTGGATAGTTTACAACGGGACACCCGGTGGAATGCCCGACTGGGGAAAGCAAGGGGTTTTAACCAAAGAGGAAATAGAACTTCTCGCTAAGTTTCTCATGCACGAACCCCCTCCACCCCCCGAGATGGCCCTTAAGGATATGTTAAAGACCTGGCACGTTTACGTTCCTCCGGAAGAGAGACCGAAAAAACCCGAACACAAAAGAAACTGGAAGAACTTTATGGGTGTGATACTCAGGGATATAGGGAAGGTAGCCATAATAGACGGGGATACAAAGGAACTTGTTAATATAGTTGATACGGGATTTGCTGTTCACATATTCCGTTCTTCGGGAACCGGAAGATATTTCCTAACAATAGGAAGGGACGGGAAGGCTACACTCATAGACCTGTGGATGAAAAAGCCTGACAAGGTCGCAGAAGTTAAAGTTTGTTACGATGCCCGTTCAATAGATACGAGTAAGTATAAGGGAAGAAGAGGAAACTACATGGACAAACTCGCAATAGTGGGCTGTTACTGGCCTCCCAGCATAGTTATAATGGATGGACAAACCTTAAAACCCCTAAAGATAGTATCTACCAGCGGTTACACATACGATACCGAGGAGTTTATCAGAGAAGCAAGGGTTGCTTCGATTGTAGCTTCCCATTATGACCCTGCATGGATCGTCTCCGTGAAAGAAACCGGGCATGTTTGGCTTGTTGATTACTCAAGACTTCCCGACGTTAAGGTGAACATGATAGAAGCCGAGAGGTATCTTCACGACGGAGGATGGGACTCTTCAAAGAGATTCTTCTTGGTTGCCGCAAATATGAGAAATAAGGTTATAGCGGTTGACGCAAAGGAGAAGAAGCTCGTTGCAAAGGTTGAAACAGGTGTAAAACCTCACCCGGGAAGGGGAGCAAACGTTAACCATCCTAAGTACGGACCTATCTGGTGCACCGGACACATAGGGTCAAACAACGTAGCCTGCATAGGAACGGACCCGGAAGGTCATCCTCAGTATGCCTGGAAAGTTGTAGCAAACATAGAACTACCCGGTCCGGGAGGAGGAACACTCTTTATAAAGACACACCCCAACTCAAAACACATATGGGTTGACAGACCTCTGAATCCCGACGATAAGCTCAAGAAAGAGGTTTACGTAATTGATAAGAAAACCTTGAAGGTTATTAAGACAATAGACGTGATAGAGGACCTCAAAAAAGCTGGATACAAGATGCCCGAAAACGCAAGGGTCGTTCACCCCGAATACGATATGTACGGTAAAGAAGTGTGGATTTCCGTATGGGGAAGAAAGGACCAACCCACAGCGATAGCGGTTTACGATGACAAAACGATGAAACTTAAGAAGGTAATAACGGGAGACTGGGTAAGAACACCCACGGGTATATTCAACGTTTATACGACAACCCACGATATTTACTGAGGCATGTAAATGTATCCCCTCATTGCACTACCTCTTTTTGTTTTCTTTCTTTTTTCCTTCGGAAAAACTGAGGAAGTTTACGAAAAGCAGTGTGCGCCTTGCCACGGAAAAGATAGGCTCGGAGAAACGGCCCCTCCCTTAATCCCCGAGTTTTTAAAGGGGAAAAACCTTGAGAAGATAATCAGGTATGGACTGCCTGCAACGGGTATGCCCGCCTTTCCTAACTTAAGTGAGGAAGAGGTAAAGTCTATCATTTCCTACATAACTAAACCCGTGGAAAAGGTAAACTACGGCCTTGAGGAGATAAAGGGAAGCTTTCAATACTTGAAAGAAAAGCCGAAGCATTACGAGATAAAGAGATTTATAAACCTCACAGTGGCGGTTGATAAAAGCGGATTTGTTTACCTTTTTGAAGGAGAAAGGCTTCTTGATAAGTTCCCAATGAAAAACGTTCACGGGGGTGTTAAGTTTTCCCTAAAGGATTACGTATTTTACGTTCCCTCAAGGGACGGCTGGATACTATCATACAGCCTGAGGGAAAAGAGACCGTTTTCAAAGGTGAGAGCATGCGTTTACCTAAGAAACATAGCCCTTTTCGGGGATAAAGTAGTTGCGGGATGCGTTCTCCCTAAACAGCTCGTTATACTGTCAAGGGAACTAAAACCCATAAAAGTTATACCCTTAAAAGGAAGGATTAGTGCTGTATACACACTTTACAAAAGAAATGCTTTAATAATTACCTACAGAGATAAAAAAGAGGTTGGTATTTTCAACGGAAAAGTTATAAGGAGTTATAAAGTTGATGAACCCCTTCAGGACTATTTTGTTGACCCCTTTGAGAAATACGTTGTAGGAAGCTCAAGGAACGGGAAAAAGATAGTCGTTTACAAGCTCGGAGACTTTAGAAAGGTTTATGAAGAGAAAACCGAGAGTCTTCCCCACCTGTTTGCCGTTAGCTTTTGGTATAGGAAGGGAAAGTTTTACATGGCAACGAGGCATAGGGACGGAAGTTTAACTGTTTGGGAGCTTTACAACTGGAAGAAAGTAAAAACATTTAAGCTAAAGGAAAAAGGGTTCTTCGCAAGAACACATTTTAAGAACCCGTATCTCTGGCTTGATACCTATAAAAACTACGCACTTCTCCTTAACAAAAGGAGTTTAAAACTTAGAAAGGTAAGACTTTCCGATTCAGGAAAATTTACCCATGTGGAGTTTTCAGGGGGTGGGAAGATAGCATACCTGAGTCTTCTCGGGGAAGGACTCGTTCTTATAAACGCCTACAGTTTTAAGAAAATAAAGAGTTATCCGTTAAAGCATCCCGTAGGGAAGTATAACGTAATACTTAAAAGCAGAAGTCTTTACAGAGCCTTTCTCGGATACGAGGTCTTTATGGAAAAGTGCTGGGGATGTCACCACCTTAAGAAGGAAGCCTTCGCACCACCCTTTGAGTGGATAGCAAAAAAAAGACCCGGGGAACTGATTCTCTCTCAAATTGTGAACCCTGAGGGAACGTATAAACTCCTGGGCTACAAGAGAAACGCTATGCCAAAGATAAACCTGAATGCTTACGAGCTTGAAGCTCTGATGGAGCTTTTTGAAGCTTTAAGAAGGAATTTGGTGGAGTGAAAAATGCTAAGGGTTAGTCAGTATATAAAGAAAGCTTTAAAGAAGGAAGTTCCAAAGCCAATAAAAGGAGTAATCCTTATATGGAATCTCACGAACAGATGTAACCTTTACTGTAAACATTGCTACGCTTCCGCAAACCAAGACAAAAGGGAGGAACTTTCCCTTGATGAGATAAGGAGAATCTCGGACGAACTGAAGGAGGAAGGGATTAAGTTCGTTATAGTTTCGGGAGGTGAGCCTCTCCTGAGGGAAGACATTTACGATATAGCTAAAATACTGAAAGGAAAAGGCTTTAAAACATACCTCTCAACAAACGGATTACTCATAAACGAGGATAACGTAAAAGAGATTAAAAAGAGTTTTGATTACGTGGGAATAAGTATTGACGGAACTCCCGAAGTTCACGACCTTTTCAGGGGAAAGAGGGGAGCCTTTAGGGAATCCGTAAAAGCATTAGAACTTTGCCTATCAAACGGTATAAAAACGGGACTCAGGTTTACCCTGACGGAACTTACAAAAAACTACTTGGATTACGTGTTTACACTCGTTGAGGATTTAAGAATACCGAAAATTTACATCTCCCACATAGTTTTTGCCGGAAGGGGAAAAAGACTTAGCGGTCTTGAGAAGGAAGAGTATAAAGCTGTGGTGAAAAGAATCCTTGATAGGGCTTTTTCTTACGTTGAGAAGGGAAAAGAGATAGACGTCGTTACGGGAAACAACGAGTGTGACGCTGTTCTTCTCTTAAAGCTGTTTTCGGAACGCTATCCCGAATACAAAGGATACCTTTACAAAGGTCTTAAAAATTGGGGAGGAAACAGTGCAGGTGTCAGACTCGTGAACATAGACCACAGGGGAAACGTAAGACCCGATCCTTTCTTTCCTTTAACCTTAGGAAACTTAAGGGAAAAGAGCTTTAAAGAGGTATGGAACTCAAAAGGTATTCTTTCAAAGCTAAGGGAATATCCCAGAAGGCTTAAGGGAAGGTGTTCCCTGTGTCCTTACCTTGAGATATGCAACGGAAATTCCAGAGCAAGGGCTTACTTCGCCCACGGAGACCTTTTTGAGGAGGACCCGTTATGTTACTTATGATTTTCTTAATACCTTTATTCTTTGCGTTCGGTGAGATTTTCGTTGTAGAAAGGGAAACGGAAAGCCTTGCTGTTATAAAAGGGGATAAACTCGTAAAAGAGATTAAAGGACTCGGAAATCTAAATCACGCAACTCTAAAATTTTTCAAGGGATACGGATACCTCATAAGTAGGGACGGATACTTATCAAAGGTAGACCCGCGAACCTATAAACTTCTCAAGAAGGTAAAGGTAGGAGAAAGTGCAATAGGACTTAATTTCTGTAAGAACAAAGTTATCATTGCAAACTATTTTCCCAAAGACGTAGTTGTTCTTGATACAGAACTGAACGTTTTAACAAGGATAAACACGAACTCCAGAAATGTTGGGATAAAGGGAAAGGGGGACATTTTCGTTTACGCACTTATGGACAAGGATGTCGTTCATGTGAGGGACTGTGATAATTACAAGCTACTAAGAAGTATAAAGGTCGGTAAGATGCCCTTTGATGCCCTTCTTTATGAAAATTTCTACGTAGTCGGTTTCTTTCTGGAAAAGGGTGTAGGTATCATAAACCTCAAAAACTTCTCTTATAGAAAGGTAGTCTTTAAAACGGGTAAAAGTGAAGTCGTTTTCAAGATTCCTCACTTCGGGCTTTGGGGAGTTTGGAAGGATAAGGCATACATACCTGCGGTAGGAGAGAGAAAAATTCATATAGTAAGCCTGAAGAATTTCTCATACTTGGGAAGTATTAAGGTAAAAGGACTTCCCGTTTTTGTAAGGGTTTCGCCGAATGGTAAGTATCTTGCGGTAAATTACAGCGGGGATTCCGAGGACTACCTAACACTTGTTGACCTGAAGGAAAAAAGAGTTGTGAAAACTAAAGCCCTAGGAAAGAGAATTCTCCACTTCAGGTTTACGAAGGACGGGAGGTTTATATACCTATCTTCCTACTATGAAGAAAAGGTAAAAAAAGTAAGCGTCCCCGAACTCGATGTTGTAAAGGAGATAAGCGTTCCTACGCCTTCGGGCGTTTTTATTTACGGAGGTGAGTAAGATGGGAAAGGTTTACATCGTAGGAGCGGGACCCGGAGACCCGGACCTTCTCACGTTAAAGGCCTACAGGGTTCTGAAAAACGCCGACGTTGTTCTTTACGACAGGCTGGTGAACGAAGAAATACTCAACTACGTAAACCCTTCTGCTAAGCTCGTTTACGTGGGAAAGGAAGACGGCAAACACACAATACCCCAAGAAGAGATAAATAAACTTCTTCTCTTTTATGCAAGGCTTTATGAGAGTGTGGTAAGACTGAAAGGAGGAGACCCTTTCATATTCGGAAGGGGAGGAGAAGAAGCCCTGTTCCTTGAGAGGAACAGAATACCCTACGAGCTCGTTCCCGGAGTGAGCTCCTTTTACGCTGTTCCCGAGTACGAAGGAATTCCATTAACATTCAGGGGAATATCCTCTTTCTTTGCGGTCGTTACAGGACACGAAACAGTTGGAAAGAAAAAGTATGTAAACTGGAAAGCCTTTAAAGATATAGACACAGTTGTAATACTAATGGGAGTGAAAAACAGACGGAGAATAGCAAAGGAGCTGATAAACGCCGGGAGAAACCCCTACGAACCCGTAGCTTTCGTGGAAAAGGGAACGACCGAAGAACAGAGAATAGTTATATCAACCTTGAAGGAGGTTTCGGAAAACCCTCCGGAAGTAAATCCCCCTGCGGTTATGGTTGTGGGAAATGTAGTAAACCTTCACAAGGTTCTGAAGGAGTTTAACGAAACCGGGAGGCTCAATTATGGAGCTATTAAAGATACTTCAGGAAGACATACCGATACTTGAGAGACCCTTCGGATACATCGCGGAAAGGCTCGGCATACCCGAGAGGGAAGTTATAAAGGAAGTAGAAAGGCTTATGAGGGAAAAAGTGATAAGACAGATTTCCCCTATTTACGATACAAAGAAAGCAGGATACGACAGTTCCCTCGTAGCCTTTAAGGTTTCCCCCGAGAGGATTGAATCAGTAGCGAAACTTATAAACACATGTCCCGGAGTAAGCCACAACTACGAAAGAAACGACGAATTTAACCTATGGTTTACAGTAGCCGTTCCTCCCGACGCTAAGCTCAGTCTTGACGAAACGGTAAAAAAGCTTTCGGAAGTGTGCGACGTGAAGGATTACGTTATCCTTAGAACGGTAAAAACTTTTAAAATAGGCGTTAAGCTCAGTTTCAACTCGGTCTTTGAGAGGGAAAAAGTTCCGGAGGTAAGGGAAGAAAAACCCGTTCCTTTGAACGAGTTTGAAAAAGCGGTTATAAGGGAAACTCAGGATAATCTTCCCGTAACGGAGAGACCCTTTTACGAGCTTTCCAAAAGGCTCGGAGTTGACGAAGAAAGGTTAATAAACGTCTTAAAAAGTTTAAAAGAAAAAGGGGTTATGAGAAGGTTTTCCGCAATACTCTTTCACAGGAAGGCAGGTTTCAGGGCAAACGGTATGGCGGTCTGGAAGGTAGAAAGTGAGAAAGTTGATGAGGTGGGAAGATTCTTCTCAAGCTTCAATGCTGTTTCCCACTGCTACGAGAGAAAAACAAACGGGAAGTGGGGGTATAACCTCTTTACAATGATTCACGGAAAGGAGAAAGGAGAGGTCCTTAAGCTCTGCGAATACTTCTCAAAGGAAACAGGCATAAAGGATTACAAAGTTTTATTCTCAACGAGGGAGTTTAAGAAAAAGAGGGTAAAGCTTTTCACACCCGACTACTACGAGTGGGAAGAGCAGTTACTCCTTTAGGTATTTAAAGGCCTTGTCCCCTATATCTTTTCTGTAATACATACCTTCAAAGCAGATGTATTTAATAGCTTCGTAAACTCTTCCTTTTGCCTCCCCTAAGGTGTTTCCATAAGCACAAACGTTTAATACCCTTCCTCCCGAGCTAACTATAAAGTTTCCTTCTCTTCTCGTTCCGGCGTGAAAAACTACAACGTCTTCCATACTTTTGAGGTATTCAAGCCCGTGAATAATCTTTCCAGTTTCAGGTTTCTGAGGATACCCCTTAGAGGCGAGGACAACTCCTAAAGCCCATTTATCACTGACCTCAAGACTTACATCCTTTCCTTCGTAAAAATCAAGTAGAAGTTTTAAGAAATCCCCTTTTATACGCATAAGTATAGGTTGGGCTTCCGGGTCTCCGAGTCTCACGTTAAACTCAAGAACTTTTGGTCCGTCTTTCGTTATCATTAATCCCGCATAAAGGAAACCCCTGTAGTAAATTCCTTCTTTTTTAAGACCTTGTATAACCCTCTCAACAATCTCCTTTTTTATCCTTTCCTCGGTTTCTTTATCTATAACGGGTGTAGGTGAGTAGGCTCCCATTCCGCCCGTATTCGGGCCTTTATCTCCGTCAAGGAGTCTTTTGTGGTCCTGTGAGGTAGGAAGAGGGACATATTTATCTCCGTTTATCATAACTATGTAAGAAGCCTCTTCACCCTCAAGGAACTCCTCAACAACAACCCTCTCGGAAGCTTTACCGAAAACCCTCTTATTGAGAAAGAGGTCAAGGGTCTCAATTGCTTTCTCAAGGGTTTCACAAACAACTGCACCCTTCCCTGCGGCGAGCCCGTCCGCCTTCACAACTATCGGAGCACCTACCTCTTCTACGTATTTTTTCGCCTTTTCAAAATCCTCAAATACCTCATACCTTGCTGTGGGTATGTCATACTTCTTCATAAAGGATTTTGCGAATGCCTTACTCCCCTCAAGTTTTGAAGCTTCCTTATTGGGACCGAAAATCTTAAGCCCTCTTTTCTCAAAGGCGTCAACGATACCCTCAACGAGAGGTGCTTCCGGACCTACGATCGTGAAGTCTATATTTTCCTTTTCTGCAAATTCCGCCAATCTCTCTACGTCTGTTGGAGATATATCAACCTTTTTTGCTATCTCCCGTATACCGGCGTTCCCTTTAGCTACGTAAAGCTCACTTACGAGTGAACTTTGACCTACCTTCCAAGCTATAGCGTGCTCTCTTCCTCCGCTTCCAATTATAAGAACTTTCACGTAAAAGTATTATATGATAATAAGTGCCTGATGATGGCAGAAGTAAAGGTAATAGATATCCTTAAGAGAGCTCATGAGCTGAAAGCAAGCGATATTCATATAACCGCAGGAGTTCCTCCTGCAGTAAGGGTTGACGGTGCCATAAGATTTCTTACCGAGTTTCCAAAGCTCAGACCGGAGGACACTCAAAAGCTTGCTTACTCTGTAATGGCGGAAAAACACAGAACACGGCTTGAAGAAAAGGGACAAGTTGATTTCTCATTCGGAGTAAAAGGGCTTGGAAGGTTCAGGGCAAACGTTTTTTACCAAAGGAGTTCCGTAGCCGCTGTATTTCGTTTACTGCCCTCAAGGATACCGAAGATAGATGAGCTGGGGTTAACGCCTAAGGTTCTTGAACTGTGCTATAAAAAAATGGGGCTTGTTCTCGTAACGGGTCCAACGGGTTCGGGTAAGTCAACAACCCTTGCTGCTATGATTAACTACATTAACGAGCACATGCCTTACCACATAATCACAATCGAAGACCCTATAGAGTATCTGTTTACCCATAAAAAGTCTATAGTTAATCAAAGGGAAATTGACCAAGATGTCCATTCCTTCAGTGAAGCCCTGAGAGCAGCTTTGAGAGAGGACCCTGACGTGATTCTCGTTGGAGAAATGAGAGACCTTGAAACCATGGAAACAGCTCTGAGAGCTGCTGAAACGGGACACCTCGTTTTTGGAACACTCCACACGAACACCGCTATATCTACAATAAGCAGAATAGTAGATATGTTTCCTCCAGAACAACAAGAACAGGTCAGGACAGTCCTTTCTTTCGTTCTCCAGGGAATAATATCCCAGAGACTTCTTCCGAAAATAGGAGGGGGAAGGGTTCTCGCTTACGAACTCCTTATTCCAAATACAGCCATAAGAAACCTTATCAGAGAAAACAAACTTCAACAGATATACTCAATTATGCAAAGCGGACAAGCGGAAACGGGTATGCAAACCATGAACCAGAGCCTATATAAACTTTATAAAAAGGGGCTAATAACTTTAGAAAATGCCATTGAAGCTTCGCCGGACCCGAAAGAGCTTGAGAGGATGATAAGGAGTGTTGGGTAATGCCTTTATACCATTACAGGGCTGTAACGGAGGACGGAAAAATAGTTGAAGGGGAAGGAGAATTTCCATCCATTAATGACTTAACCCTTAAACTCTCCTCCCAAAATCTTATACTTATCTCTGTAAGAGAGGTAAAGAAAAAGGATAAAGAAAAAAAAGAAACCTCATTCAGTTTTAATATTTCCTTGCCCTTCGGAGGGGTTTCCTACAGGGATTGGTCTCTTATAACGAGACAGTTATCTGTGCTTATAGGTTCAGGGGTTCCTATAGTTGAAGCGCTGGAACTTATAGCCGACCAAGTATCAAATAAAAAACTTAAGCAGGCTATACTCGAGGTTTCAAAAGAAATAGAAGAAGGAAGTTCATTCCATGCCGCCCTTGAAAAAAGAAAGAATATTTTCCCTGAATTTATTATAAATATGGTAGCGGTTGGGGAAGAAACAGGTGAGCTTGACCTCGTTCTGAGGAGAACTTCGGAGTATTACGAAAAACTTGCATTCATAAAAGGCAAGATAAAAAGTGCTTCTTACTACCCTACATTCGTTCTTTTATTCGCAACTTTAATCGTTTGGGGAATTTTAACCTTTGTAGTTCCGAAATTTGCGGATATATACCACTCGTTTGGAGCAGAGTTACCGCCTCCAACACAAATTCTCCTAAATATATCAGAAGCTTTTCAGAAAAATCTTCCATATATAGTTAGTTTTGTAATAGTATTTGCTTTTGTATTCGTAACTCTCTATAAAAACAACTACAGCTTTAAAAAAGCGGTTCATAAGTTCCTTATAAGGATACCAAAATTCGGTGATATTATTCTAAAAAGCAATTACGCTCTTTTTTCAAGAACCTTTGCAACCCTCTATACTTCTGGTGTTGCGATAGACCGTGCTATAGATATAACGGCAAGGGTCGTGGGTTTAGTTCCCATAAAGGAAGCCCTTGAAGAAGCAAAAGAAGACGTTCTTACCGGTAAAGCCCTCTGGGCTTCACTTCAAAAAACAAACATGTTCCCGAGAATGGTTGTAGCTATGATAAGGGTGGGTGAGGAAACGGGTAATCTGGACGATATGCTTACATCAATAGCAAACTTTTATGAGGAAGAGGTAGATAGGGCGGTTGAAGGACTCATATCCCTGATAGAACCCCTCTTAATAGTCTTCTTGGGAACAATAGTTGGGGGAATACTTATAGCCCTTTACCT
>NZ_JBSLZM010000082.1:0-4295 GCF_056494385.1 Aquifex sp.
TAAGCTTAAAGCCCTCACGGGTCTGAGGGTGGGAGGTTCAAAGGAAGAGTTTGACATCGGAGGTACCGATAACCCGGTCATGAAAGTGCCTGCAGATATTCCCGACTACTACGGTAAGGACAAGCCACTTCCCAAAGGCGCACCTTACATACCGGGATCCTCAATAAAAGGGAAGATGAGGAGCCTACTTGAGTGGGTCTATGGACGGGTTGAGGCAATGTACAGTAAGAATGATGATCTTGAGAAGGCGGGAAAACCCTGTGACTGTGGGAGATGTGAAATATGTATAGTTTTCGGCACCGGAGATGCGAAAACTTACGAAAATCTGTCCAAAGAAGAACAGCCCGGACCTCCGAGAGCCAAGTTCTTTGACCTCTACCCAACAGAAGAAACCCTCAACGATCTCCAAGAAGCCCTCGGAAGGGGAATCTTCACAGAGATAAAAACTGAAAATCAGATCAACCGTATAACTTCCCGTGCAAATCCCCGCAAGGTGGAGAGGATTCCGGCGGGAGCGGTCTTTGAAGGCACAATCGTCTTTGACTGCTACAAAGAAGGTGATGAAAACCTTCTCAAGGTAATCCTTCAGGGTATGCAGAAGCTTGAAGATAACTTCCTCGGAGGCTATGGCTCAAGAGGCTCGGGAAGGGTTAGGTTTGAGGAGATAGAGGTAAGGTGGAGACCTGCGGAGTTCTACAAAAATGGTACAGGTGAGGAGGTTAAGGGTAAGTTCAACACACCTGCTGAGGCTATGGAGGTTTTGGGAGGTTAAGGGGGGATGGTACCAAAGAAAGCTCTCAGGGCTGATTTCCTGCCCCGTTCCGCCTTCAAGGGATACCCGGAAAGCTATACACTCTTTGGCGCCATATGCTGGGGTATAAGAATCCTTGAAGGAGAGGAAGCTCTGACTGACATGCTTGAAAGGTTTAAGGAGAATCCGCCTTTTCTCATATCCTCCCCCATATTTATCAGGGAAAAGACGCTCTTCTTTCCCAAACCCCTCCTTGAAGAGAACTCGGAAGAGGAACTTACTCTTGAGAGCTACAGGCTCAGAAAGAAAGTTAAGAAGATCCAGTACATTAGCGAAAACGCCTTCAGAGCTGTGCTTGAAGGCAGGGTAAAAACAAGCGGAGAGCTTTCCCAATTTGCAGAGGATGGCGAGTTTTACAGCTCTCTTAACACCGTCCATGCAAGCATAAACAGGATAACCTGGACTACAAGCGGAGGAGAGCTCTACAACGAGGAGGTTTTCTACCTTTCCCTTCCCTTCTCGGTTTTCTTCCTCTTTTATCAGGAGGAGTTTGAGGCACCTGTAAAGTCAGCCCTGCGCTTCGTTCAACTCGGCGGTAATAGATCCACAGGTATGGGAAGATACGAAATTAGATTCGGCGATGTACCTGAGTGGTTGGTAAAACACTTTGAGCCAACCGAGAATTTTATAAGTCTTTCCCCTCACTTTTACGATGATTCCTTTGTGCTTGAAGAAAGTCTCTTTGAGCCAAAACCCCTTATGGGAGTTGCAGATAACTACTTCTACGCACCCACCCCGACGATAATAAAGAAAAAGGTCATGTACATTGACAGAGGCTCAAATATTAGGGTTAAAACCAAAAAAGATTTCTACGGTGAGCTAAAGGAAGTCATAAGGGACGAAGGGAAAGGTGTAACAGTTTATCAGTATGGATACGCCTTCCCCCTGTACGTGAGGTGGCAGTGATGAAGATAGAAGCCCTCTCACCGGTTCATATAGGAAGCGGGGAAGAAATAATCCCTTGGGAGTACAGTTTTGAAGGAAGAAAGCTTCATGTTTATCCTGCAGAATACATAGCTTCATCCCTTGCAAAAATCTATAAAGGTCCACGTCTCAGGAACCTGCTGATAGCCCTCAGAGATGAAGTTAAGGAATACGGCTTTAGGAAATGTTTCGGAGACTTCCTTAGAAATGAAGGCATATCTATGGAACCCCTGTACACCCTTGAACTGAGAACTAATCTCAGAGGAGGAAGAGAGTACAGAACCATAAAGAGCTTTATAAAGAGCAAGAACAAAGTTTATATTCCCGGCTCTGAGGTAAAGGGTGCTCTGAGGACCGCCTTTCTCTTCGGGATTATCCTGAGGGAACTAAGGAAAAATAACCAATTTTTGTTGAGAAAGATAGTCCAAATAGTAGAGGGGTTGCTCGCAAAAATTGATAAGATGAATAACAAAGAAAAACAAGGAGAATTTAACAAGGCTCACTCAAAAATTGAGTCCCTCATTCTCAGGAGAGGGGCTCCCAATGACGCAAAGTACGACCTCTTTAAGGCGGTTGAGGTTTCCGATACCGCGGAGGCTGAACCTTCCACAGCCCTATATGTGGATTCTGTTAATGTGATAGGTTCAAGTGAGCCCATACAGGAAGTTAACGAACTCCTCAAACCCGGAACGAGTTTTGAACTAAAGGTTCACATAGATAAGGACTCAAAGAAAGCCCTTTCAAAGGTAACAGAAAACCCTTACATAGAGCTTCTTGACCTTGAGTTTATGAGAGAAAGTGCTATTGAATTCTACAGATTTTTACTTGATGTAGATAGGGAGTATTTTGAAAAACACACTTCCGAGATAAGTGGAGATCCACTCAAAGAGCCCGAAGAGGCTATTGCAAAAGGAGATTTCCTGCTCAGGATAGGCAAACATCAGGGATTCTTAAGTGTGACTTTAACCATCCCCATTCTTATGGGGAACAAGGAGCTCTACAAAAAGCTCTACAAAGAAGTAGTACCCAAATTCAGCGGTGATGTCAACAAGACGAGAAAACTAACCTCGGAAGGCAAAACCCTCGGATGGTGCAGGTTAGTGGAGGAGGAGGAATGAAATGAAAATCTTAATTACCACCCTCGGGAGAGGTCAGTTTAATAAAGAGACTAAGAAATATGATTACTTTGAGGTTCCTTACGCCCTACCAAACGGAAAGACCTACAAAACCAAGCTCGTTGCCCATGCACTGATTGAGTATATAAAACCCGATGAGGTTTACATAGTAGGCACATCAGAGTCTCTGTGGGAATTGGCGGACAGCCTGATTAAAGACTACAAAAAAGTTGTGATACCCTATGGCAGGAATCAGGAAGAGTTCTGGGATATGTTCAGGAAGGTTTATTCCATAAATGTTCAGGGAAAGGAGCTATATATGGATATAACTCATGGCTTTAGGTCCATTCCCTTGATGACCACCACGATGGTAAACCTCTTTACAAAGGTTAAAGGCGCACGAATAAGAGGCGTGTACTATGGCATATACGAGGCTAAGTCCGAAGATGGCACAGTTCCCATAATAGACCTCCTTCCCTTTATAGAGCTGAACGAGTGGATAGAAGGTTTTACCCTGTTTACCCAATACGGAGACGGACTTTCTATAGCTGAACTCATAAAGAAAAAAGCACAAAGCTATCCTGATAAAAAGAGCTTAGGAAGAATAAATTCCCTTCCCAAAGTTCTGGAGAAGTTTTCACAGGCCGTAAGCTTTAACGCTCTTGATTTGATAACTAAGTCCACAAGAGACCTTATAAACTGCCTTGAAGACATAAGGGAGATCCCTATCGGATTTGAAGCTATGGAGCTTCTAAAGGATTCCATACTTTCGGAAGCTCTCAAGTTTTCTTCCTACGGAAGCGCCTGGGAAAGACAGCTCAAACTCGTCAAGTGGCTCTTTGAAAAGAGGAGGTATTCAGAAGCGCTCATTGCACTTGAGGAAACTATATTCACGTACATAATGGAAACCATCGGGCTTGATTACCTTGATAAGAGAAGAGAAAAGCTCGGTGGTGTATTCAGGAATGACTGTAGAGAACACAGAGTGTTTACAAAAGAGGCAAATAGCCTATTCAGCAAAATACAGGAACTTAGGAACAAGACCGGACACGCCTTCATGAAAAAAAGCGTGAGTGAAGGTGATATAAGGGAAGCGGTTGATACTCTAAAGGGCTATATAGATTCTACTGAGGCTATATTAAGAGAAGGAAGATTTATCAAGGATACAAACAGGCTCAAGGAAAGTGTAGGGGTGTAGGTTATGGAAATCCTTATGCTTCTGGTTCTCTTGGTACTCCTGCCTTTCGGGTTTTACAGATGGTTCAGGTCAGAGGAAGAGCCTCATTTCCAGACCTCAAGGAGTTCTGAGTTCTACTCTGATGAAGACGACAACAGCTTCTCAGAAGATGACTACTATCGCTACCGCTCAACGGATAGCTCGGAGGATGATATCATTTCCGAAGATGATATGTTTTCTTCTACATCCTCCTACTACTACGATGACG
>NZ_JBSLZM010000083.1:0-23702 GCF_056494385.1 Aquifex sp.
CTCCACTTGACGACTCTTAAAGAATTCTATAAAATTTAAGTGTGGCCGTTGAGCCACAGGGGTTTCTTGTCAACTGAATAAGGTAAGTCGTAGGCTGGTTTGTTAGGTGCCTATAAGGGATTGAAACTTGTGGTACGGAGCAAAGGACTCCCTGGAGACAACAAGTTTGTTAGGTGCCTATAAGGGATTGAAACCACTTGTGTATGAAGACACATATGGATTTTCAGATGTGTTTGTTAGGTGCCTATAAGGGATTGAAACTTGATGAAGATGATAATGAAAATGAAGAAAGAGAAAGGTTTGTTAGGTACCTATAAGGGATTGAAACACGAGACTCAACGAAATTTTTGCATCGTACGGGTATGATATCAATTTTTTAGAAACTATTGACAGAATATAGTCAAATGAATATAAAATTTTGATTGGGTTAAACCCGAGAACTGTAAAATCTAATCATTTGAATACATTCCGTTCCTAATTTGCAGTTCTCGGGCACCTGGGCTTTTATAAGGTTTTAAATATAATATTGGAATGGCAAGAAGAAGGAAAGAGGTTCAATCGGAAGAATACACCGCAGAGGCTATAAAAGCGGTTTCGGGATTGGAGCACGTAAGGCTCCGTCCTGCTATGTATATCGGAGATGTAGGGGAAAGAGGGCTTCACCACCTTCTTTGGGAGATACTTGATAACGCTGTTGACGAAGCGGTAGCCGGATACGCAAGAAATATATCCGTGACTATACATATGGATAACTCCTTAACTGTTGAAGATGACGGGAGAGGTATACCCGTGGACATACACCCCGAGACGGGTAAACCCGCGGTTGAGATGGTCTTTACTATGCTCGGAGCAGGGGGAAAGTTTGAGAAGAAGGTTTATACGTATTCGGGTGGTCTTCACGGGGTTGGAGCATCGGTAGTTAACGCTCTTAGTGAGTGGCTCGTTGTTGAGGTATACAGGGACGGAAAGATATACAGGATGGCATTCAGACGGGGTGATGTGGTAGAACCCTTGCACGTTGTAGGAGAGACAATAAAGAGGGGAACTAAGGTAAGTTTCAAGCCGGACCCCCAGATATTTGAAACGACGGAGATAAAGTTTGATATTGTTGAAAAAAGGATTAGGGAACTCGCTTATCTAAACCCTGAGGTAAAGTTTGAACTCGTAGATGAAAGACTCGGCAAGCATATCGTTTATAAGTTTGAAAAGGGAATAGAAGAGCTTGTTAAATACCTAAACCAGGGTAAAGAACCCCTCTTTAAGGACATTATAAGAATTCAGGGAGAGAAGGAAGGTGTTATAGTTGATATAGCTTTTCAATACGTCAGGGACTACAAGGAAAGGATTGAAAGCTTCGTTAACAACATAAAGACTGTTGAGGGTGGAACTCACGTAACCGGTTTCAGAGCGGGACTAAGTAAGGCGGTTATACGAATGGCACAGGGCTTAAAGCTGTCAAAGGATTTAAAAAAAAGCTTTACCGGGGAAGATGTAAGGGAAGGTCTTACCGCAGTAGTCGCCTGTAAGGTTCCCAATCCCCAGTTTGAGGGACAGACAAAAACGAAGCTCGGAAATCAGAACGTAAAGAACATAGTTGAGAGTATAACCTACGACTTCCTAACCGCTTATTTTGAGAAAAAGAGGGATGTCCTAAAAGCAATAGTTGAAAAGGCTATAGAGGCCGCACTCGCAAGGGAAGCCGCAAGGAAGGCTAAAGAGCTCGTAAGGAGAAAGTCTCCCCTTGAGGAGGGGGTTCTTCCGGGGAAGCTTGCGGATTGCTCGGAAAGGGACCCATCCAAGTGTGAGATATTCCTTGTTGAGGGAGATTCAGCCGGAGGCTCTGCAAAGCAGGCGAGGGACCGAAGGTATCAGGCTATTCTTCCCCTGAGAGGAAAGATAATAAACGTTGAGAAGGCAAGGGTTGATAAAGTTCTCTCAAACGACGAGATTAAGGCTATAGTGAGTGCCTTAGGCTGCGGTATAGGGGAAGACATAGACCTCAAAAAGTTACGTTATCACAAGATAATACTAATGACTGACGCAGACGTTGACGGTTCCCACATAAGAACGCTGCTACTTACCTTCTTCTACAGGTTCATGCCCAAACTCATAGAGGAGGGATACGTTTACATAGCGGAACCGCCACTATACAGGGTTAAGAAAGGTAAAAAAGAGATATACATAAAGGACGATAGGGAGTTTGAAAGCTTTCTAATGAACGAAATAAAGGATAAGGGAATTCTGAAGGATGCTCTCGGGAACGAATACAGAGGTGATAAACTGGTAAGCTTACTGATAACCGTAAAAGACTACGAGGACTCTTACAAGGCACTTGTAAGAAAGAAGGGAGAAGAGGTTATAAACTTCTTACTCAACCATAGGATAAGGGAAGAGGATTTGAGGAGTGTAACCAGGGTGAAGGAGGTCGTTAAGCTTCTTTCGGAGGAACTTCCCGAATATAGAGTTGATACGAGGTTTAACGAGTTTGAAGGTGCCTATGACATAATACTTTACGACGACAGACTCGGAACGGAGACGATTATAGACACGAACTTCCTCTCTTCGCTTTCCTACAGGGAGGTTCTTGAAGGAGTTCACTTACACCTTCCTGCGGAAATAAAGTATGAGAACAAGAAAGCAACCGTTAACAACCTATACGAGGTTTACGATAAGTTTATGGATTTCGCACGCTCAGGAATGGAAGTTCAGAGGTATAAGGGACTCGGAGAGATGAACCCCGAACAGCTCTGGGAGACCACGATGAACCCAAAAACGAGAAGACTAAAGAAGGTGAAAATAGAGGATGCGGCAGAAGCAGACCACATATTCACAATACTTATGGGGGAACAGGTAGAACCGAGAAGGGAGTTTATAGAGGAGTACGCAAAGGAGGTAAAACACTTAGATGTTTAAGAGAATAATCGTAGGACTGGACGGCTCTCCCGCATCCCTTGTTGCTACAAAGCATGCCTTTAAGATAGGAAAGCATTTTGATATACCCGTAGTGGGGATATACGTAATTGATGAGAGACTCATGGACGAGAGTTTTTTACTTGACCTCTCCTCATTACTCGGTTTCACCTTCTACCCCGGTATATCTGCGAGGGTTAAGGAGTTCCTTGAAGAACAGGGAGACCTTCTCCTAAAAACCTTTGCGGAAGAGGGAAGGAAGGAAGGAATAAAGGTGTCAATAGTTCAGGTTCAGGGCATACCTTGGGAGGAAATAGTAAAAGAAGCGGACAAGGAAGACCTCATAATGATAGGGAAGAAGGGAAAGAAGCTCATAAAAGGGGTTTTGGTAAGCGGTAATGCGGAAAACGTTGCGAGAAACGCACCCTGTCCCGTATTTATGTTTCCCGCAAGGGAAAGCGAGCTTAGGAAAATTTGTGTAGCATATGACGGGAAGGAAAACTCAAGGAAGGCAATGGAGATAGCGAAAGGGTTAAAGGAGGTTTACGAATACGAGATAAACGTCGTTTCCGCGGTTGATAACTTAGAGGAAGCAAAGAAGAGGGAAAGAGAGGCGGAAGAAATTCTCGGAAAGGGCATGAGGTTTTACGGAATTAAAGGAATTCCCGAGGAGGTCATAGTGGGATTCTGTAAGGAAGAGGGAATGGATGCCCTCTTTATGGGAGCTTACGGAAAGGGTCCCGTGAGAGAGTTCTTCCTCGGAAGTGTAACCACCTACGTTATTCACAACCTTGACCTTCCCCTTCTGCTCGTAAGGTATCCGGATGAGCAAGGCTAAGCTAATAGGAAGCCTGAAATACGCAAGGTATAAGTATCCCAAAAATCACCCGCTTAAAATACCCCGTGTCTCGCTCCTTCTGATGTTCTTGAACGCCATGAACCTACTGGATGAAGAGGAACTAATAGAAAGCAGGCCTGCAACAATGGAAGAGCTTTTACTTTTCCACGATAGGGACTACATAGAAACCCTCATAGAAGCGGAAAGGTGTCAGTGTGTTCCCAACGGAGCGAGGGAAAGGTATAACATAGGAAGCTATGAAAATCCCGTATCCTACGCCATGTTTTCCGGTTCATCTCTTGCTACAGGTTCAACCATACAGGCTATAGAAGAGTTTTTAAAGGGAAACAAGGTTTTTAACCCTGCGGGTGGAATGCACCACGCCTTTAAGGATAAGGCGAACGGCTTCTGTTATATAAATGACCCCGCAGTCGGAATTGAGTATCTGAGAAAGAAAAAGGGTTTTAAGAGGATTCTTTACATAGACCTTGATGCTCACCACTGTGATGGAGTTCAGGAAGCCTTTTATGACACCAATGAGGTATTCGTTCTCTCCCTTCACCAGTCACCCGAATACGCCTTTCCCTTTGAAAGGGGATACCTTGAAGAGACCGGAGAGGGAAGAGGAAGGGGGTATAACTTAAACATTCCGCTCCCAAAAGGTCTGAACGACGACGAGTTCCTCTACGCCCTTGAGAAAGCACTTGAGATAGTAAAGGAAGTATATGAACCGGAGGTTTACATACTCCAACTCGGAACGGACCTTCTTCTTGAAGACTACCTCTCTAAGTTTAACTTGTCAAACATCGCCTTCCTAAAAGCCTTTAATCTGGTTAGGGAGTTCTTCGGGGAGGGGATATACATAGGTGGAGGAGGATATCACCCTTATGCACTTGCAAGGGCATGGACACTTCTTTGGTGCGAGCTTTCCGGAAGGGAAATGCCCGAGAAGCTTACTCCCGAAGCTGTTGAGCTTTTAAAGAGTATAGACTTTGAGGAGTTTGACGACGAGGTTGACAGAAGTTATATGTTTGAGAGCTTAAAGGACCCATACAGGGGCGGTGAGATAAGGAGGGAAGTAAAGGAAATTCTTGATAGGGCAAGAAGTTTAATCCTGTGATAAAATATCCCTGAAAAATGGATAACCTGCTCTTGGAGATAGGAACGGAAGAACTGCCTGCATCCGTCATAAATCCCGCCCTTGAGTACCTGAAAGAGCGTATAAACGAAATTCTTAAGGCGGGAAAGGTGCTAATTTACGGAACACCGAGAAGATTAGCACTTATTTTTGAAGGATTTGTAAACGAAGGTGAGGAGAGAGAGGAAGTTATATGGGGACCCCCTAAAAACGTAGCTTACGACGAAAAAGGAAATCCCACAAAAGCCCTTGAAGGATTTCTGAGGAGGAACAACGGAAAACCCGAGGAAGTAAAAGTTCTAAAAAAAAACAAAGGTGAGTATGTAGCCCTTGTAAGAAAGGTAAAGGAAAAAGCCCCTGTTGATAAACTGAAGGAAGAGTTTGAGGAAATTCTCCTTTCAGTTCCCTTTCCTAAGCGCATGAGATGGACCTCCTCAAAAAGGATAACCTTCTCAAGACCCGTCAGGTGGATACTTGCACTCCATAACGATAAGGTTCTTGAACTTTCTTTCGGAAACGTCATTTCTTCAAACAAAACAAAGGGACACAGGTTTTTATCCTCCGGGGAGATAGAGATAAAAGCCTTAAAAGATTACGAAAAAACCCTTAAGGAAAATTACGTAATTCCCTCTTTTGAGGAGAGAAAAAGGATAATAGAAGAAGAGATAAGAAGACTTTCTCAAGAGGTGAATGGAAAACCTTCTTATCCCGATGGGCTTATTGAGGAGGTGACCAACCTCGTTGAGTATCCCTTTGCTGTTCTCGGAAGGTTTGATGAAAAATACCTTGAGCTTCCCACCCTCGTTGTTATAACGGTTTCTGCACACCACCAGAGGTTTTTCTGCATAGAAAAGGACGGGAAACTTTTAAACTACTTCATAGGTATAAGTAACAATAAACCTAACGAAAAGATCAGGGAGGGATACGAAAAGGTTTTAAGGGCAAGGCTTGAAGACGCCCTCTTTTTCTACAGGGAAGACCTGAAAAAGAACCTCAATGAACTGGTTCCCAAGCTTAGGAATGTTGTATTTCACCCCAAGATAGGTTCACTCTACGAGAAAGAGGAGAGAATGGAAGAGATAGCAAAAAGGCTTTGTCCCCTCCTTGAGTGCGATTGGGAAAAGGTCAGAACAGCTGTTTACCTATCAAAGGCGGACCTTCTTACAGAAATGGTGAAAGAACTTGATGAGCTTCAGGGATATATGGGATACATTTACGCCTTGAAGCAGGGATACGATGAGGAGGTAGCCGTAGCCTTATGGGAGCAGTATAAACCCAAAAGCCTTGAGGACGAAGTTCCCGAAACGAAAACCGGAACTATACTCTCCCTCAGTGACAAGATAGATAACTTATACTCATTCTTTAAGGCCGGTGAGATACCAAAGGGAAGTTCAGACCCCTACGGCCTCAGAAGGAGCGCCTTTGGTGTCATAAAGATACTCCACGAAAAGAGGTTAGACCTTGACCTCTTCCGGTTTAAGGATATATACGGCGATGTTAAACACCTGAAGGAGCTTGAAGAGTTCCTAAAACAGAGACTTATCTCCTATCTCGGAGACTACCCGGTTGATATAGTAAGAGCCGTTCTCAACGTTTATTCACCCTTTGAGCCTTACAAGGTTATAAAGAACGTTGAAGTTCTTTACGAAGCGAGTAAATCAGAAGAATTTAATAAACTCGTTGAGGTTGCGAAAAGGGTTTCAAGGATTATCCCGAAAGGCTGGGAAGACACCGAGGTAAAAGAGGGGCTCTTTGAAAAGGAGGAGGAAAAAGAGCTTTACAAAACGCTTGAAGAACTTGAATCTAAAGAAATAAAGACTCCCTTAGAACTCCTTAAACTAAAGCAAGTAGTGGACAGGTTCTTTGATAATGTGAGGGTTATGGCAGAAAACGAACAGATAAAGCGAAACAGGTTAGCGTTACTGAAGAGAGTTGAGAATTTATTTAGAAAATTTGGAGATTTTAACGAAATTGTTATAAAGGAGGGTCAGGATGTCTCAGGATAAAAGTAAAGCTTTAGTTCTTTGGCTTGATGAGGTAAACATTGAAGACATTCCTATAGCGGGGGGGAAGAACGCATCCCTCGGAGAGATGATAAGAAACTTATCACCGCTTGGGGTTAAGATTCCCTACGGATACGTAGTTACCGCAAACGCTTATTACTACTTTGTAGAATACAACAACCTGAAAGACAAGATAAGGAAAATACTTGAGGGACTGAATACCGATGACATTAAAGATTTACAAAGAAGAGGACACGAGGTAAGGGAGCTGATAAGGGGAGGTGAGTTTCCTCCGGACCTGGAAGAACAAATAAAAAAATACTATAACGAGCTTTCCAAAAAATACAACACCCACGCTGTTGACGTAGCGGTTCGCTCCTCAGCTACCGCCGAAGACCTTCCCGACGCCTCTTTTGCCGGACAGCAGGAAACATACCTGAACGTAGTGGGAGCAGAGAATGTTCTCGTGGCTATAAAGAACTGCTTTGCATCCCTATTTACGGATAGGGCTATAGTCTACAGAGAAAGGTTCGGGTTTGACCACTTTAAGGTGGGAATAGCGGTCGGTGTCCAGAAGATGGTTCGTTCCGACCTGGGAGCTTCGGGAGTTATGTTCACCCTTGACACAGAAACGGGATTTAAAGATGTGGTAATAATAAACGCAACTTATGGACTCGGTGAGCTTCTCGTTAGGGGAGAAGTAACACCGGACGAGTATATAGTATTCAAGCCCACGCTTCTTAAGGGATACTCCGCGATAATTGAGAAAAAACTCGGAAGAAAAGACAGGAAAATGGTATACGGCGCGGGGGACGAGAGGGTAAAGATAGTAAACGTTCCTAAGGAAGAACAGAAAAAGTTCGCCCTGAATGACGATGAAATACTTCAACTTGCAAAGTGGGGAGTTCTCATAGAGGACCACTACTCTAAGAAAAACGGAAGATGGACACCTATGGATATTGAGTGGGCAAAGGACGGGATACTCAACGAGCTCTTTGTCGTTCAGGCAAGACCCGAAACCGTTCACTCAAGGAAGGAGGACAATGTAATAAAGATTTACAAGATAAAGACGCCCGAAGAGGAAAGGAGAAAGAGAGTTATCGTTAGAGGAATAGCGGTAGGGGATAAGATAGCAACGGGTAAAGCAAGGGTTCTTTTTGACCTAAAAGAAGCGGACCAGTTCCGGGAAGGAGAGATACTCATAACGGATATAACCGACCCTGATTGGGAACCCATAATGAAAAAGGCATCCGCCATAGTGACAAACAGAGGAGGTAGAACTTCTCACGCTGCGATAGTCGCGAGAGAACTCGGAATTCCCGCGGTTGTCGGAACGGGAAACGCAACCGAAAAGATAAAGACAGGGGAAGAGATAACCGTTTCCTGTGCCGAAGGGGAAACGGGATACGTTTACGAGGGAAAAGTAGACTACGAGGTTGAGGAGATAGACCTAAAAGAGATTCCGAAACCCAAGACTAAGATAATGATGAATATAGGAAATCCCGAGTCCGCTTTCAGATACGCATCCCTTCCGAACGACGGCGTCGGACTTGCGAGGGAGGAGTTTATAATAGCCAACTACATAAAGATACACCCCCTTGCACTCCTTCACTACGAAGACCTTGTTGAGCTTTACGAGAAGCTTGAGAGGGAAAATCTTTTAGACGATAAAGGGTTTGTGAACTTCAGGATAATTTACAACTACGCAAACGAAAGACTTCTTAAGAAGCTTGCGAAAGGAAAGGACAAGTATAGGGTAAACCTCAAGAGAATTCTTGAGGACATAGATAAACTCACCTTCGGTTATGAAGACAAAGCTACCTATTACATAAAGAAACTATCTTACGGAATAGCTAAGATTGCAGCGGCCTTTTACCCGAATCCCGTCATAGTTAGGTTCTCGGACTTTAAGTCAAACGAATACGCAAACCTCATAGGGGGAATACTCTTTGAACCCGAAGAGGAAAACCCGATGCTCGGATGGAGGGGAGCATCCAGGTATTACTCGGACGTATTTAGGGAAGCCTTCGGAATGGAGTGTAAAGCCATACTGAGGGTGAGGAACAAGATGGGACTCACCAACACAAAGGTTATGATACCCTTCTGTAGAACCCCGGAAGAGGGCGAGAAAGTTCTAAAAGTAATGGAGGAATACGGACTCAGGAAGGGAGATAACGGCCTTGAGGTTTACGTTATGGCAGAGCTTCCGAGCAACGTAATACTTGCGGACAAGTATGCCCAGATATTTGACGGTTTCTCCATAGGTTCTAACGACCTTACCCAGCTTACCCTCGGTCTTGATAGGGATTCCGAGCTTGTAGCTCACCTATACGATGAGAGGAACGAAGCGGTAAAAAGATTCATAGCTCAGCTCATAAAGACCGCAAAGGAATACGGTAGAAAGGTAGGAATATGCGGACAGGCTCCCTCGGACTTTCCGGAGTTTGCCCAGTTTCTCGTTGAACAGGGAATAGACAGCATATCCCTCAACCCCGACTCCGTTTTAAAAACAACCCTTGCGGTAATAGAGATGGAAAAAAAGCTCGGAGTTCTTAAATGAAACTCCTTGAAAAGCTAAGAGAAAAGAGGATAAAAATTCCTCTTCCCTTTTCCTTTGCCCCTAAAACCTCTCTCTCCCTTTACCTTACCCCTTACTTTGTGAGAATCCTTGAACTTGATAAGGACGGTCTTCCCACCTTTGAACCCGTTGAAGTAAATTGGTACGGAAAGAGTGAGGAAGAGAAGATAAACATACTAAAGGAGAAGGTAAGGGAACTTAACCTTGAGGGAAGGAAAGCCCATACATGCATAACCGCAAGGCATGGGATACTCAAGCTTAACAAATACCCAACAATCCTGTCAAAGAAGGATCTTGAGGAAGCTATACAGACATATGTAAGCACCGAAAAGGAAAACCTGAAGGAAGAGAGCGTTTACGACTACTATATATGGGATACAGAAGACAAAAAGTATAAGGTTCTCGCCCTCGTTATAGTGCGGAAAAGTGTTTACGAAAACCTGAAAACTATGATTGAGAAAGCGGGGCTTGAACTCGGTATAGTTGATTACGAAGTAGTGACCATAATAAACGGGTGTCTTCTCTTTAATCTCAGGATACCCTTTGCGATACTCTACGTAGACATACACGAGAGTGTTTTCGTTTACTACACAGAGCAGTCTGTTACGTACACGCTACTCAACTTCTCTTTAAACGAGTATGTTGAAACAAAGGACGAGACTCTCCTTGAGGATTTGTTTGTAGAGGTTAAAAATCAGCTTTTAATGAACGAGGTAGACACACTATACCTTGCGGGGAAAGCTATAGAGTATGACGATGTTTTAGAGAAAATTTTAACAAACCTTCCCGTTTTAGGGCCTATAGAACCCGAGCATGTATCGGCTTCCTTTTACATACCTTACGTTCTCTCCATAAGGGGGCTTGAGAGGGCATGAGCAGAAAAAAATTAATAAAAATAAACCTCAACAAGGAAATAAGCTTCCTTGAAAAAATAAAAACCCTAGATATATCCGAGATAAAGGAAACAGTTACCGCAAATATCTTCCCTATAATCTTCCTTGCGGGAGTAGTTTTACTGCTTCTTACGGTAGCTTATTACTTCATACTTAACAACACGTTAAGTGATATGAAAGCTGAACTTCAAAGGGAAAAGTCAAAAAAACAGCGACTTACACTTGTTGTAAGACGCCTGGAAGCGGAAAAAAACAGACTTGAAAGAAAGAGACAGCTGTTCTCTTTGGTAAAAAGGTATAATGAAAGTTTTGAAAACACACTTAAGAGAAAGAATAGCTTAAAGGAGGGAGTTCTTCTTCAAAACGTATCAATATGTGCTTTCAGGGAACCGAACTGCGACGTATCAAAAAGGAAGGGATTTACAATTAGGAACCCAATACTCCAGGTTGACTTTGTCGCTCTTAGGGAAGATGAAAGTCTTTACGAACTCGGTCTGCTGAAAAAGCAAGAAACTATAACCGTTGCGGGGTATATATATAAGAGATTTTGTATAGAGCTCATAGAAAAGAAGGAGAAAAATCCCTAAACTTTCTCTATGGAAAAAAGGAAGCCTAACAGACTTATAAAGGAAAAGAGTCCTTACCTCAGACAGCATGCTTATAATCCTGTTGATTGGTATCCCTGGAGCGAGGAGGCCTTTGAGAAAGCTAAAAGGGAGAACAAGCCGATATTCCTCTCAATAGGATACTCAACCTGCCACTGGTGTCACGTAATGGAGAAAGAAAGCTTTGAAGACGAAGAGATAGCGGAAATCTTAAACAACTACTTCGTTCCCATAAAGGTAGACCGTGAGGAGAGACCCGACATAGACGCCTTTTACATGAGCGTGTGTCAAGCAATGACGGGAAGCGGTGGATGGCCCCTCACAATTATAATGACACCCGATAAAGAGCCTTTTTTTGCGGGAACCTACTTTCCTAAAGAGAGTTTTTTTGGAAGACCGGGACTGAAGGATATACTCCTGAGAATTAAGGAGCTATGGGAAAAGGACAGGGAAAAAGTTTTAAACACAGCTAAACACCTGGTCAAGGCCCTTGAAGAAGCTTCAAAGGAAAAAGCGGAGGCTAAACTCGGAGAGGATGTTATACACAGAGCTTTCTCCGAGCTTTTCTCCTCTTACGACGAACATTTCGGAGGATTTGGAAACGCTCCCAAGTTTCCCATACCCCATAACCTTATGTTCCTCGGAAGGTATTACTACAGGTATAATCGGGAACAGGCCCTCAAGATGATAGATAAGACATTAACAGCTATGAGAATGGGGGGCATATGGGACCACGTAGGTTTTGGGTTTCACAGATACTCAACCGATAAAGAGTGGCTCCTTCCCCACTTTGAGAAAATGCTTTACGACCAGGCTCTACTCCTTATAGCCTACACCGAGGGATACCAGCTCATCGGAAAAGAACTTTTTAAGAGAACCTCGGAGGAGATAGTAGAGTTCTTAAAGAGAGATATGCTCTCTCCCGAGGGAGCTTTTTACTCAGCCTGGGATGCGGATAGCGAAGGGGAAGAGGGGAAGTTTTACACATGGAGTCTTGAAGAATTAAAGGAAGTTCTAACCCCCGAAGAGCTTGAGTTTGTACTAAAAGTTTTCAACATTCAGGATGAGGGCAATTACCTTGAAGAAGCAACTAAGAGAAAAACGGGAAGAAACATTCTATACATAGGAAGGAGCTACGAGGAAGTTGCGAAAAAGCTCAATATGGATAAGGACGCTTTTGAGAAAAAACTTGAAGAAGTTAGGACAAAACTCTTCAAAGCAAGGGATAAGAGAGTTAAACCCTTGAGGGATGAGAAGATTCTCACGGACTGGAACGGTCTTACTGTAGCAGGGCTTTCTTACAGCGGAAAAGTCCTAGGCAAAGAAGATTGGGTAGGGATAGCACAAAGGGCTGCTGACTTCGTCCTCGAGCACATGGTAAACGGGGAAGGCCTTCTCCTACACAGGTATATGGAGGGAGAGGCAAAGTATTACGGATTCCTTGAGGATTACGCGTACCTCATATGGGGACTCCTTGAACTTTACGAAGCTACCCTTGAAAGCAGGTATCTTGAGGAAGCATTAAGACTTCAGGAAGTTCAGATAAAACATTTCTGGGATAAGGAAAACGGGGGATTTTTCCAAACTCCCGACTTCTTCACGGACGTACCTGTGAGAAAGAAAGAGGTTTACGATGGTGCAACCCCTTCGGGTAACTCGGTTTCCGCTTTCAACCTCATAAGGCTCGGAAGGTCAATCGGAAGGAAGGAACTTGAGGATTACGGCTATAAAACCCTTCAAGCTTTCTCTTGGGAAATAGCTAACTTTCCTTCCGCACACACTTTCTCCCTAATAGCCCTTGACCTTGCGGTAAACGGATCAAAAGAACTCGTAATAATTCCCGAAGATGACACCTGGCGTGAGATAAAAAGAAGGATAGACTCCAAGTATATTCCCGACCTCATGGTTCTTCTAAAAGATGAGAAGACGGAAAAGATCGGTGAGTTTGTGAAAAGTATGAAAGCAGTGAACGGTAAAACTACATACTACCTGTGTAAGAACTACGCTTGCGAAGAACCGAGAACGGAGCTTGATGAATCAGTTCTGGAAAGGTAAACATGGCTGACGTAAAGAAGAGGTTAGCGGGAAATGCCGAAGGGGAGTTTTTCGTAGACGCATCATGTATTGATTGTTCCGTATGTAGACAGGTGGCACCGGAGGTTTTCGGAGACGGAAAGGAAAGTGCCCTTGTCGTAAAACAACCGGAAATTAGGGAGGAATACGAAAGGGCCTTTATGGCTCTAATTTCTTGTCCCGTTTCCGCTATAGGAACGGTATCCCTTAAGGTTCCAAAGGGTATATACACTCGTTTTCCTGTAAAAATTTCTGAGAATGTTTACCTCCTCGGCTTCTCTTCAAAGAAATCCTATGGAGCTTTAAGTTATCTGGTAGTAAGAGAAAAAGGAAATATCATGGTTGATTCACCAAGGTATGTTAAACACCTTGTTGAGGTAATAGAAAAACTGGGAGGTCTGGAGTATATATTCCTCACCCACGAGGACGACGTTGCGGATGCGGATAAATACGCTAAGAGGTTTGGCGCAAAAAGGATTATCCACGTTGCGGACAGTCACGTTATGCCGGATGCAGAAATAAAAGTAGAAGGCTACGAGTCCCGAAAACTTGATGAGGACTTAACGATTATACCTACCCCGGGACACACGAAAGGTCACATGGTCCTACTTTATAAGGAAAAGTATCTTTTTGCGGGAGACCATATAGCCTACAGCAGAAGACGGAAAAAGCTTGTTGCCTTTAAGGAGTACTGTTGGTATTCCTGGGAAAAACAAAAGGAATCCATAAAAAAACTTTTAAACTACCGTTTTAGCTGGATTTTACCGGGTCACGGTTATATAAAAAAGATAACGGCAGAAGAATTTAAGAGATTTGTTGAGGAAATTACACTTCTTTGATTTATATTATTCCTATGGAGTTTCTTCCGCTAAATACCATATTCCTGGCTATACTCGTTTTAATATTTTTGGCATCAGCCATAAAGGTTATCCCCGAGTATGAAAGAGCCGTTGTGTTTCGTCTTGGGAGGGTAATAGGAGCAAAAGGTCCCGGATTAATTATAGTAATCCCCATAATAGACCGTATAGTAAGGGTTTCTCTCAGGACTGTAACACTGGACGTTCCCACCCAGGATGTTATAACGAAGGACAATGTATCTGTTCAGGTTGATGCGGTAGTCTACTTCAGGGTTGTTGACCCCATAAAGGCGATAGTTGAGGTTGAAGACTACTTGTACGCAACATCTCAGATAGCCCAAACTACTTTAAGGAGTGTGTGCGGTGAAGCGGAACTTGACGAGCTCTTATCCCAGAGGGAAAAGATAAATTTAAAGCTCCAGGAGATAATAGATAGACAAACGGACCCCTGGGGTGTGAAAGTCATAGCGGTTGAACTAAAAAAGATAGACCTCCCGGAAGAGCTTAGAAAAGCCCTTGCCAGACAGGCAGAAGCTGAAAGGGAGAGAAGGGCTAAGATAATAAGTGCGGAAGCGGAATACCAAGCGGCCCAGAAGCTCCTTGATGCGGCAAGGATACTGGCCCAGGAACCCATAGCTATACAACTGAGATACCTGGAAACCCTACACACGATAGGACTTCACAACGCAAAAACCGTTATATTCCCGTTTCCCCTTGAACTCGTTGAGTTTATGAAAAAGAAGAATACTGGATAAGGCCTTTAAAGTATTTATTTTTAAAACCTATGGAAAAAGTTGATACATGCGAACTTTGCCACGGCACCGGTTTCGTAAAAACCCGTCACGGGACTCTAAAACCCTGCGTATGCAGGTATAAAAACAGGGACATAAACAGGGAGTTAAACATTCCCAAGAGGTATTGGAACGTCTCCCTTGATAACTACAAACCGATGAACCCTTCTCAGGATGGAGCCCTTCTCGTTGCGAAAAAGTTCGTTTACGCTTTTAACGAGGAGGAAGGAAGGGGTATCACCTTCGTAGGTTCTCCCGGTATAGGGAAGACCCATATAGCTGTAGCTGTTTTAAAAGCTCTTTACGAGAAGAAACATGTTAGGGGTGTTTTCTTTGACACTAAAGACTTAATATACAGGCTGAAAATGGCTATAGACGAGGGAAGGGACCTTAAGTTCATAAAAGCGGTTCTGAACGTTCCCGTTCTCGTCCTTGACGACCTCGGTTCCGAAAGGCTGAGTGATTGGCAAAGGGAACTTATTTCCTACATAATCACTTACAGGTATAACAACCTCAAGAGCACAATAATTACGACGAACTTCAACCTTGAAAGTGAGGAAAGCAACATAAAGATAAGTCAGGATTTGAGTGCAAGACTTGGGGAAAACGTCGTTTCAAAACTTTACGAAATGAACGACCTCGTCATAATGAGGGGAGAGGACATCAGAAAAGTCAAGAGGGTTAGACCAAAACTACCCCCATCTTAACTTCTCCCTCAGAATACCGAAAAAGGTTTTATAAGGGTGAGCAAAGGTTTTACACACGTATCTGGAAGCCTTTACGATAACCTCGTCCCCCTTCCGTAAGTAGGTTCCCTCCTGACCATCAAGGGTAAGATAACCCTCGGTACTTCCGTAAGCCATCTTAAAGGTTATCGTGAACTCCGACGGAAGGACAAGAGGTCTGTTACTTAGGGTATGGGGGCATATGGGAACAAACAGGAGGTTTTTAGACTCGGGGTAAAGTATAGGACCTCCCGCGGAAAGGGCGTATGCGGTTGAACCTGTAGGCGTTGAGAGTATTACACCGTCTCCGAAAACCTCAACTATCTTCTCGTTATTTACAAAAACTTCCGTTTTTATTACCCTCGCTATACTGCTCTTTGATACGACAGCATCGTTAAGGTAATTCCCGAGATACCTTAACTTAGTTTTCCTCCTTAAAAAAACGTCTATCATAAGCCTCTCTTGGATACTTACCTTTCCTTCAAGGATTAAGGGAAGAACCTCTCTTGCTTCTTCCTTCCTAATCTCCGTGAGAAAACCGAATCTTCCCTCGTTTATTCCTATAAGTGGAATGCCATACCTCGAAGCTATACGTGCACCGCTCAGGAACGTTCCATCCCCACCTATAACGAGGAAAAGCTCGTAATTTACCGGTCTGAGCTTCTTAACGAAGTTCCTTCTGTTTACAAACTTCTTGTACTTAACCCCGTAATCCCTAAGAACGGGCTCAATTAGCTTAAAGGTCTCAATGGCTTTTTTTGAATCCTTTAGAAAGACTAGGACTCTTCGCATAGCATCCTGTCAACGAGCTCGCAGATGGTATGACCGAGGGTTATATGGCACTCTTGAATTCTGGGGGTCTCATAGGAAGGAACGATGAAGGTGTAATGGGCTATCTGGGCAACCTTACCGCCGTTTCTTCCCGTAAAAGCCACCGTGGTAGCTCCGAGGTCGTGAGCCTTCTTAAGACCTCTTATAACGTTCTCCGAGTTCCCCGAAGTGGTAATCCCTATCGCAACATCTCCGGGGGTGCAGAGGGCTTCAACCTGTCTCTCAAATATCGTCTCAAAGCCGTAATCGTTCCCGAGTGCGGTGAGTATAGAGGTGTCCGTAGTTAGAGCTACGGCGGGAAGAGGTTTCCTTTCCCTTTTAAACCTTCCTACAAGTTCAGCTGCTATGTGCTGAGCATCCGCCGCACTTCCTCCGTTTCCGAATAGAATGACCTTATTCCCGTCCTTTAAGGCTGTTGCTATTATCCCAGCAATCTCTACTATCCGTTCCGCGTATAGTTCCAGGAATGCGAGCTTTACTTCCGCACTCTCCTTAAAGATTTTCCTAACGAGGTCTATCATATATTAAATACTATTATGAAACTCTTTAAAGAACTTGAGGAAACAAAGGAACTCGTAATAAAAATGGCGAAATACGTTCAGGAGGCAATAGATAAGGCTACACAGGCACTGAATAAACAGAATGTAGAACTCGCGGAGGAGGTAATTAAGGGGGACGACAACATAGACCTTCTTGAGGTTGATATAGAAAGAAGATGCATAAGAATGATAGCCCTGTACCAGCCCGAAGCGGGAGACCTACGTATGATTATGGGAATATACAAGATCGTTTCGGACCTTGAGAGAATGGGAGATGAGGCGGAAAACATAGCGGAAAGGGCAATACTCCTTGCGGAAGAACCACCCTTAAAGCCTTACGTGAACCTTAACTTCATGGCAGAAATGGTGAAAGAAATGGTGAACGACAGCGTTATATCCTTCATTCAGGAGGATGTTCCCCTGGCAAAAAAAGTTATAGAGAGGGATGACCTCATAGATGAGCTTTACCATCAGCTTGAGAGGGAACTCATAACTTACGTCCTTGAGGACCCGAGAAACATAAAGAAAGCTATGAACCTATCCTTTGTTGCGAGGCATTACGAACGTATAGCGGACCACGCGGAAAACGTTGCCGAAGCAGCAATTTACCTCTCGGAAGGAGAGATAGTAAAACACCAGCATATAAAGGAAAAGAGTGAAGACTAATATCCTCGTAGCCCTTCTCTTTATCTCTTTAGCTGTAATTAACTGGCTTTTTTTTGAAAACCTTCGTCGCCTTCCCGATGCAAACTATCCCTTTATACTTATAGCAATAAACATAGACCTTATATTCCTCATAGTTATTTCAGCGGTAACCTTTAGAAAACTCATAAAGGTTTACCTCGGAAAATCACAGAGGAAGCTTAGAAGGAAGATAGCAAACGTCGTGATACTCTACATCTTCGTTCCGCTTCTTGCATTAAACCTTATCTCGGTATTCCTTTTATTCCACTCAACGAGAGTTTTTTTCAGTGAAAAGATAAGGGGTCTCGCAAAAAGCTCCGAAACTATATACAAAGAACTTGAATCTTACAAAAAGGAGAACCTAAATAGAGAAAAGGAACTCTTAAAAAAGCTATCGGACGAAAAACTGAACGAAATAGACTTTGTAAAAAGTGTGATACATCTTCCCTGTAAAGAGGATATAGAGCAGGAAAGTGAGATTTACCTATGTTTGGGAGACAAATACGTAGTTGTTGAGAGAAAAGAAGGGTTTTTTAAAGAGCTTAAAGCTTTCGGCAAGACCGCTTTTGATTTGCGTTCCCTCACAAAGGCGAGGGACATAATAACGGGTATATACGTGTTTCTCATAGTCGCTATAGGGTTCATTACACTACTTGCGACCGTTTGGCTCTCAATGTTCTTCGCAAGGTATATAAGCGAACCCGTGGAAAGGTTAACCGAAAAAGCACAGGAGATAGCAAAAGGAAATCTTAACGTTGAGATAAATGTTGAGAAAACGGGAGACGAAATAGAAAAGCTCTCAAAGGTCTTTAAAGATATGAAGGATAACTTGAAAAAGCTTTACGAGAGACTTGAGGAGGAAAAGGAAACCCTCAGGAAGCTCCTTGACACCCTTCCCGTTGCCATTCTCTACAAAAAGAAAAACGGAGAGACCTTCGTAAACAAAACGTTCCAGAAGATGTTCGGAAACTACAGGAAAGGGCTAATAGAGGAAGTTAGAAAGGATAAAAATATAAGGTGCGAAAGGATAAATCTGGAAGATGGAAGCATTTATATATTTGAGGATGTAACACCTATAGTTCTCGCGGAAAGGTTCAGGGTTTGGCAAGAAGCGGTAAAAAGAATAGCCCATGAGATAAAAAACCCCTTAACACCCATAAAACTTAATCTTGAGAGGATAGAAAAGCTACTGGAGAGGGATAACGGAAAGGAAAAAATAAAGGAGGTTCTCCCTCTCATAATTAAGGAGGTTGACAGGATAAACAATCTGGTAAACCAGTTCAGACATCTGGGGCAGGAGAAGAAGGTGAATCCCGAAAGGATAGAACTAAAAGAACTCGTGAAGGAGGTTTCAAGACTATACACGGGTGTTGATATAAAAGTAGAGGGAAAAAAGGAGGTATACGCAGACAGAAACCTCCTTAAGGAGGTTCTTTACAACCTAATAAACAACTCTATTGAGAACGGTGCAAAGCGTATAAGTATAAAGATTAACTCCGATAAGCTGGTATACAGGGACGATGGAAAGGGTATCTCCGAGGAAGACTTAGAACATATATTTGAACCTTTTTTCAGTAAGAACCCTAATGGGTTCGGAATAGGTATGAGCATAGTTAAAAAGGTTATAGAGGAACACGGTTGGAAGGTAAAAGTTTATCCATCCGATGGCTTCTTACTTGAGATAGACTTTAAGTCCAAAAACTGAAGAGCCTGAAGTATCAGGGTAAGCTGTGTTTCCCAAATAGTGTCAAGCTCGTCAAGAACCGCTTCCTCCTGCTCTTCCCTTGAAAGCTTCTTAAATGGTTCCGACTTAACCCCTCTCTCGTGCATAAGCAGGGGAACAAAGAGTTTACCAAGAGCCCAGAAAACGAAAGCAAGTTCTATATCATCCAGGAGAGGAAAACGGTTAAAGGTCTCGTAAGTTTTCACTCCCGCCCAGTTGGTCCAGTATCTAATTTCCTCGTCCTCAACCCTGTGTTCCATACCGCCAACATACATGGACCTAAGTGCCTTTAGGAGCCTCTCATCGGGTTCTTCTCCGAAGAGATTCTTAACTTCTTCTTTTATAGCTTCAAGGTCTCCCTTCTCTATCTTCTCGTAGTCTCTTAAAAATCTCTCTTTCCAGTTTATGAAGCGTTGAATTTCCTTAAAAGGTGTCATCTAATAAATCTTATCCCTCAGCTTTTTAAAAAACTCTGACATAAGTTCCGAAGCCCTTTCAACGGGAAGGTATTCCCACCTAACCCTGTGGTTAAGAAGCGGCTCATCAAGTATATTAAAGAGACTTATTACACCCCCGTGCTTCTTATCGGGAGCTAAAAAGGTTATCTTATCAATTCTTGATAAAACGAAGGCGTAGGAACACATAACACATGGCTCAAGGGTTACGAGAGCCTCACATCCTGTTAGGAACTTTCTTCCCAGTTTTTTGGTTGCCCTCCTTATCGCCAGGATCTCAGCGTGGGCGGTCGGGTCCTTTCTTCTCTCGACTTCGTTGTGAGCTACCGATAAAACCTCATTATTCCTTACAATCACACAACCTATCGGAATTTCTCCCTCTTCTAACGCTTTTTCCGCCTCTTTCAACGCTAAGCTTACAACCTTTTCTTTATTCACACCTTACCGCTCTAAGGGCGACCTCGTAGGGAGGGGTGCATCCGTTCCATATACGGAAAGCTTCTATCCCTTGCCAGAGAAGCATAGGAAGACCATCCTGATACTTAGCCCCCACCTCTTTAGCCCTCTTTATAAGCTTCGTCTCTCTGTAAATTATGTCAACGACAACGTGCGAGGAGTTTATAAGGGAGTAATCAAATATCGGCGGGTCATCATCTTTTAGCCCTACACTTGTTGTGTTCACTATTATATTAACCTCGTTTGTAACCTCTTCCGGTCTATTTACAACCTCAAGGTTGAACCTTTCCGCAAGTGTCTCTGCCTTTTCCTTTGTTCTGTTCCAAAGGAAAACCTTAGCTTCTTCCTTTATGAGTCCGTAAATAACCGCCCTTGATGCTCCTCCAGCTCCGAGAACGAGAACGTTCTTTCCCCTTATCTCAGGAACGAGCATCTTGATAGCATTTATAAACCCTATCCAGTCGGTGTTAAATCCCTTTGCCTTTCCGTTCTCAAACTTTACGGTATTTACCGCACCTATCTCTTGTGCTATCGGGTCTATTTCCTCAAGGAAGTTCATTACACTTTCTTTGTGGGGAAGGGTTACGTTAATCCCTTTTACCTTTAAGGCTTTAAATCCTTCTAACGCTTCTTTTAACTTTGGAGGTTCAACTTCAAAGGCTAAATAAACCCCGTTTATTCCCGCCCATTTGAGGAAAGCATTCTGGAAAAGCGGAGAGAGGGAGTGCTTAACGGGATAACCGATTACTCCGTAAACTTCCGTTTTGCTGTTAATCATTAAACAAATTGACCGAGGTTATACTTCTGTTGTGTTATCTCTACTTTCCTTACCCACCTGAGATTTCCTTTAATTACGGTATCAACAAGGTTCTTAAGGGATATGTCAACAACGGGACAGCTGGAACATCCTCCTTCAAAGGAGAGGTAAACAACGTCGTCTCTGATATCAACAAGTCTTAGCTCACCCTGGTGCTCCTTAAGAGCAGGTCTAATCTTGTTTAGAACCGCTTCAACTTCTTTCACCTTTTCAACTTCAGCCATCTTTCAGCCTCCGCTAATTTTTTTATTGTAAAGTTCCTCAAGTTTACTCCACAACTCTTCTCTTTCCTTCTCCGATAACTCCATGAGGGTTATAAAGCCCTTTAGGGTTAACCTGGGAACGACGATGTCGTAAACTCCGTCCGCTTCAATCTTCTTAAGTCCGTAATTCATAAGTAATTCCTTACTCTCGGGCAGAAACTCAAATAAAGCGGTAAGCTTTAAGTCTTCCGTTAACTTTATGACCGCAGCCATTATTTGAGCTCCTTAACCTTCTTGACAAAGAGGTGATACTCTCCGTCTTCCTCATACATTCCTAAGAACTCCTGTCCCGTTGCCTTGCACCAAGCGGGTATATCCTCAACTACACCCGGGTCGTCCGCTATGAGCTCAAGTATCTGACCTATCTCCATTTCCTTGATCTGCTTTGCAGTTTCCGCAACGGGAACGGGACAAAAAGTTCCCGTAACGTCGTGAACAACGTCTGCCTTTATATCCTTAACGTCCATGGCTTACCTCCTTCTTTGCGTATATCTTAAACCTTTCAAGGAATTGGTCATCTGGAGGAGTTCCTATAAGCTCTATTTCCTTCTCACCGAGGTGTATGGCAATCTTTGAAGGCTCGTTCTTTGAATACCTGGCAACGATATCCGCTATGAGCTGAAGCTCTTCCTCCGTTGGATTTCCCTTTATGAGGGCAAAGGTTCCCTTTCCATCTTTCCTGTAAGCATATCCGTACCTGTTTCTGAAACCTTTTAGGAAGTTAACCTCTCCCTTGTTCCTAGCAACTATCAACTTTGTTCCGGAGGGAAGTCTTAGGTGTCTTCCCACCGCAAACAGAACCAGATCATCCCTTGTTATTACGCCTTCAGTTGCGTAAGCTTCTTTAAACCTTGCCGCATAGGTTTCATCGGTAAGGTAACAACATCCTCCTGCAGGCTGTTCATACTCAAGCCCGTATTTTTTTGCAAGCTCTATCTGAACCTTTCTGCTCCTTCCCCTTATTCCGAGGAGTTTACTCCTGTCAACCCATCCTTCCTTTTCGGGTATGGTAGGGGGTAATACCTTGGCGGAAAGAGGTCTGAGAATAAGTCCCTCAAGTCCTGCTTCCTTTTCTATTAGTTTTAACCTTTCGGGAGTTTGGCTCATAGGCCTTTGGTATACAACCTCTCCCGTTATTACGAAGTCGTATCCTTCTCTTTCCATTATTTCTTTCGCCTTTCTAAGCATCATTATCCTGCAGTCAACGCAGGGATTTACGTTTTTACCGTATCCGTATTTTGGATTTATAACAACGTCGTAATACTCCTCGGATATATCAACAATCTCCAAGGGAACGCCGAGTTGAGCTGCAGCTTTGAGAGCCGGATTAACGTAGGGAGTTCCGTCTTCCTTCGTCTGACCGAGCCTTCTCTTGAACTCGGTTATACAAAAGCCGGTGTAAAAGTGCAAAGCCTTTACTTCTATTCCTTGTTCCTGAACGAGTTTTATGGCGAGGGAGCTGTCAAGCCCCCCCGAGAGAAGAGCGAGAGCCTTTTTCTTCATCTTAGGTTCCCGAAAGGAACTCAAACTCCTGCTTTTGTTCTTCTTCTTCCTCTTCTTCGTAACAGTCGGGAATCTTGGAAGCTTCTTCTACCCTTCCTTGCTTCATGAGGTAGTCCTTTATCGCAACGTGAAGCGTTTCAAGTCCGAGGTTCGTGCAGTGTATCTTTTGGGGAGGTAATCCCCCGAGTTCGTCAAAGATATCTTTGTAGGTTAGGTTAAGGGCATACTGTATGGGTTTTCCTTTAATCATCTCGGTAAGCATTGAGCTTACCGCTATAGCGGAACCGCAACCGAATGTCTTAAACCTAACGTCTTCTATGACGTCATTTTCCGGATTAACTTTTATAGTAAAGAGCATAGCGTCTCCGCAAGCGGGGTTACCACATTGTCCTACACCGTTTGCGTCTTCAAGAACACCAACGTTCCTCGGATTTAGGAAGTGGTCTAAAACTTTTTCACTGTATTCAAAGCTCATGGCTTCACCTCCTTAAGGTTTTATACCTGAATTATAAATTCATTCTAATTCAAGGAAGATGTTATGACTGAAGTCAAAGTATCTTATTATATTAGTGCCCGTAGCTCAGGTGGATAGAGCACGGGGCTCCGGACCCCGGGGTCGCGGGTTCAAGTCCCGCCGGGCACACCAAACATTCGGTGAGAGATGAAGTTCCTTGATGCGATAGAAAGAAGGCTTCTTGAGGAGTTGAATCCCAAGGTAAAGCTCGTTCTTGAGACGGGAAGGTATATAGTTGAGAGCGGGGGAAAGAGACTGAGACCCCTTTTTACGGTTCTCACCTGCGGTTTATGCGGTGGAAATCCCGAGAAAGCCATTCCCCTCGGTGTAGGACTTGAGTATATCCACGTTGCTTCCCTGCTTCACGACGATGTGGTGGACGGAGCAAAAACGAGAAGGGGGAAAAGGTCCGCCAACCTCGTTTTCGGAAACGGAGTTGCGGTTCTCACGGGAGATTACATGTATGCTAAAGCCCTTCACCTTTTCTCAACCTACGGAAACATAGA
>NZ_JBSLZM010000084.1:0-31566 GCF_056494385.1 Aquifex sp.
TTAACCTCTCTCAAACTTATACCCTGCTCCTCTCACTGTTTTTATGAAACTCCTGTATTTTCCGAGCTTATCCCTTATATGTTTTATATGAACGTCAACAGCTCTCTCGCTCGTTTCTTTATCAAATCCCCATAAACTTTCAATAATCCTCTCCCTTGATAAAACCCTGCCGTAATTTTCCATAAGTAGGGATAGTATCTTAAACTCAACGGGAGTAAGGTATACTTCTTCTTCGTCCACAAAGACTTTTCCCTCTTCCTTCAAGAGCTTTATACCTTCAATCTCAAGGACTTTACTCTCTTCCACTTTTTCGTAGCGTTTTAAAACCGCTTTCACACGGGCTAAAAGCTCCCTTAAGGAAAAGGGTTTAGTTATGTAGTCGTCAGCTCCGAGTTCAAAACCTTTTAGTTTATCCTCTTCTTCGCCCCTTGCGGTTATGAATATAACGGGAATATCTTTCAGGTCCGCTCTCTTTTTCAGGAAGTCTGCTATCCTAAACCCATCAAAGTCGGGAAGCATTATATCAATAAGAACGAGGTCAACCTCGTTGTTCTGAATAAAGTTAAAGAAGGGAGTGGCCCGTTCAAAGTGGAAGACCTTAAAGCCTTCTTTCTCGAGGTTCAGACGAACGAGAAAAGCTAAATCCTTGTCGTCCTCAATTAAGGCTATCTTTCTCATTTTCTTCAAGTATTACCACATCTGCCTTCTTTACGAGCTCCTTTCTTAAGTCCTCGGGTCTGTTTACCACCGCCACAACTTTTTTCTTTTTCAGTAGCTTCTTTAAAGCTTTCTCCTTCTGCCTTTCGTTCTTAACAAACAGAACGTTTAACTTCATCTTTCCACCTCCTTAATAAAGTTTTTAAAGCTTAAAGGTTAAGTTTCCGTTAAGCTTAGTTAATAAATTTAGTATAATAAAATTTTATAGTCAACAACTAAAATTTAGAGGTTAACTTTATATTTTAATGAAGAAGGTTCTGGAAAGTCTGAAAGAGGGAATAGCTCTCCTTGACGAGGAAGGAAAGGTTAGATACATGAACCGTTTTTTGAGGGAAAGGCTCGGAAGCTTCAGGGAGGGTATACATTACTACGAAGCCTTTAAAAGTATAGACCTAATCGGTGCTATACAGGAAACCCTATCAAAGAAGGAAAATTTAGAAAAGGAGTTTACCTACAGGGAGAAAAATTACAACCTCAAAACCTTTGTTGAAGAAAAAGGTATCAGTATTCTTGTAAGGGAAAAGGACGAGAGTTTAATGGACAGTCTGAAAAAAGAGTTTCTTGCAAACCTCAGCCACGAGCTAAAAACTCCTCTATCGGTCATTTCCCTCTCCCTGGAGACACTTCTCGGTATGGAAGAAGAAGGGGAAAAAAGAGAGATAATAAAAAAAGCCCTTGATAGATTAAAAGAACTCCAAAACTTGATAGAGACAGTTTACCTCATAACCTTTCTTGAAAGGAGTAATGTAGACCTAAAGGAGGAAGTGAACCTAAGAGAGACCATTGAGGAAATACTCTCGGACTACGAGAGTAAAATAAAAGAGAAAAGCATTAGGGTAAAAATGAACATAAAGGAAGAAAACGTAAGGGGAAATAGGGATTACTTGAGGCTTCTTCTCAGGAACCTTGTGGATAACGCTGTAAAGTACAATAGGGAAGGGGGAGAGTTGGTTATAGAAACAGAAAGAGAAGAGGATAATGTGGTTATAAGGGTATCCGATACGGGAGAAGGTATAGAAAAGAAGAAACTCCCTATCATTTTTGAGCCTTTTGTTAAGGGTGAAGAGAGTAAAGGGCTGGGACTCGGCCTCACAATAGTTAAGAGAGTTGCGAACTTGCACGGAGGGGAGATAAAGATTGAGAGCGAAAAGGGTAAGGGGACAACCGTTGAGGTTCTCATTCCGTTAACAAATCCTAAAAAGTAGCCTATCTTATTATTCCTATCATGGCGGAAAAGGTATACGTATACGATACGACGCTAAGAGACGGCTCACAGATGGAGGGTGTTAATTTTTCCTTAGAAGATAAGCTGAGAATAGCTGAAAAGCTTGACGATTTCGGCATACACTATATAGAAGGCGGATGGCCTTACGCAAATCCTAAAGATAATCTTTTCTTTCAGAAGGCTAAGAAAATAAGTTTTAGAAATGCAAAGTTAACAGCTTTCGGTTCAACGAGAAGACCAAACAAGAAAGTAAACGAAGACCCTCAGGTTGAAGCTCTTATAAAGGCTGAAACACCCGTTATTACGATATTCGGAAAGAGTTGGGACCTCCACGTAACCGAAGCACTCAAAACAACTCTTGAAGAAAACCTTAATATGATTTACGAGACCGTTGAATACCTAAAGAAGCACACAAACGAGGTTATATTTGATGCGGAACACTTTTTTGACGGATACAAAGCTAACCCCGAGTATGCCTTACAAGTTCTTGAAGCTGCGGTAAAAGGGGGTGCAGACTGGATAGTTTTATGCGATACCAACGGGGGAACACTTCCACACGAGATTTACGAGATAACGAAAAAAGTAAAGGAGAGGTTTAAAGATATAAATATAGGTATCCACGCTCACAACGATTCGGAAACCGCGGTCGCTAACTCCTTGATGGCGGTTCTTGCGGGAGCCCGTCAAGTTCACGGAACGATAAACGGTATAGGTGAGAGAACGGGAAACGCAAACCTCTGTTCAATAATCCCTAATCTACAACTAAAGTTAAAGTTTGATGTAATACCACAAGAAAACCTAAAGAAGCTAACAGAGCTTGCGAACTTCGTAGCGGAGCTTTCAAACATGCCACTCCCGAGAAACATGCCGTATGTCGGTGAGAGTGCCTTTGCCCATAAGGGGGGTGTTCACGCCTCAGCGGTTCTTAAAAATACGACTACCTACGAGCATATAAATCCCGAGCTTGTGGGAAATAAAAGGAAGATTACCGTATCAGACCTCGCGGGAAGGAGTAATCTCGTTTACAAACTGAGGGAGTTCGGCATAGAAGTTGACCCCAAGTCTCCCGAAGTGAAAAAGCTCGTAGATAAGATTAAAGAGCTTGAGAAGGAAGGCTATCACTTTGAAGCAGCGGAAGCTTCCTTAGAACTTCTCATAAAAAGACATTTCGGACTTGTTAAGGACTACTTTGATTTTGATGCCTACAGGGTTTTAATAGCAAAGAGGAAAGGGGATAACCTTCCTACTTCGGAGGCAACCGTAAGGCTTTCCGTTGAAGGTGTAGAAGAGCACACCGCTTCTCTCGGAAACGGTCCAATAAGCGCCCTTGATAGAGCTCTCAGAAAAGCCCTTGAAGAATTTTATCCCAACCTGAAGGAGCTCCAGCTTATAGACTACAAGGTAAGGATAATAAACGAGAGTGCGGGAACTTCCGCAAAGGTTAGGGTTCTCATAGAAAGCACCGACGGGAGAAGAAAGTGGGGAACGGTTGGGGTTTCGGAGAACGTGATTGAAGCCTCCTGGATAGCCCTCAGGGACAGCATAATTTACAAGCTCATGAAGGACGAGGAAGAGGAATGAGAGCGCTTATAACTTTACTCCTTTTCCTTTTCGTAGCTCACCTTACCTTTGAAAATGTCGGTTTTTCGCCGGAAGACAGGGAAAGATCAGTAAGATATGAATGAAAGACTTGAACAAGTTGATAAACGAATATCGGTACACGCAGTTATACATGTTCTTGAAAAAGCCTCAAACAACATAGTTTCCTTTAGGCTTATATTATTCTTCTTATGGGATTCAGACTGGGAATAGTAGGACTTCCGAACGTAGGTAAATCAACCCTGTTTAACGCATTAACAAAAACAATGAAAGCCCAAGCGGCTAACTATCCTTTTTGCACAATTGAGCCTAACGTAGGAAAGGTAGAGGTTCCGGACGAAAGACTTTACAGGCTTGCGGAGATTGAAGAGTCGGAGAAGATAACACCCACGTTCATAGAGTTTGTGGATATAGCAGGGCTGGTTAAAGGGGCTTCAAAAGGAGAAGGTCTCGGAAACCAGTTTCTCGCCCATATCAGGGAGGTTGACGCTATAGCTATGGTTTTGAGAGCCTTTGAGGACGAAAACATAACCCACGTTGAGGGTTCCGTTGACCCCGTAAGGGACAAAGAGATAGTTGAGATTGAGCTAATAGCAAAGGATCTAGAAAGTGTAAACAAAAGACTTGAGAAGGTTCAAAAAGTTGCAAAAGGCGGAGACAAAAAAGCACTGCAAGAGCTTGAAATTCTTGAAAAGCTTAAGGAAATTCTTGAAAATCTTGAACCTATAAGGAAGCATGTGGGAGAGCTTCCCGAGGAGGTTATAAACTACGCAAAGAACACCCTCTTTTTGCTGACGGTGAAACCCGTTATGTATATAGCGAATATATCTGAAAAAGACCTGCCCGAAGGTGAGGGAAATCCCCACGTTGAACGTATAAAGGAAATGGCAAAAGGGGAAAATGCTCCGGTTGTAGTAATAAATGCGGAGCTTGAGTCCCAGCTTGCAGGACTTCCCGAGGAGGAACAAAGGGAGCTACTTGAGGCATACGGTTTAAAAGAGCCCGGCCTGAACAAGGTAATAAGAACAGGATATAGACTCCTTGACCTTATAACCTTCTTCACAGCCGGTAAGAAAGAAGCTCGCGCCTGGACCGTTAAGAGAGGAACGAAGGCACCCCAGGCTGCGGGAAAAATTCACTCGGATATGGAAAGAGGGTTCATAGCCGCGGAGGTGATAGGTTACGAAGACCTAATAAAGGCAGGTTCTTGGAACAAAGCAAAGGAAAAAGGTTTAATAAGGCTTGAAGGGAAGGATTACGAAATTCGGGACGGGGACGTAGTTTACTTTAGGTTCAATGTCTAAAAGACCATAATTTCCCCTCCCTTTCCAAGCCTTACACTTTCTTTTATAGCCTCGGTTATAAAGTCCTTTGAAATTTTTACAGCTTCCATAAGCCCTTTACCTCTTATAAGGTTAGATAAAATAGCGGAAGAAAACACACACCCTGTTCCCCTCGGGTTTTTGCCTTTTATTCTAATTGAAACAAACCTGTGTAACTCCCTTCCGTCGTAAAGTATATCAACAGCGTATTCTCCCTGAAGGTGTCCGCCCTTTATAAGAACGTTCTTTGCTCCCATAAGTTTTATACTCTTCGCACATCTGTAAACATCCTCAGGACCTTCTATCTTTTCCCCGCACAGCCTTTCCGCCTCGGGAACGTTAGGTGTTACAAGATAAACAATCTTAAGAAGCTTATCCTTTAGAAGCTTCACACCTTCCTCGGTTAAAAGGGGCGTTCCGCTCGTTGAACCAAAAACTGGGTCAAGAACTATAGGTATATCCCTTTCTCTTAAGAAGTTGTAGGTTTCAGAAACTATATTCTCATTCGCAAGCATACCTATTTTTACTCCCTTTATCTCAAAGTCCTCAAAAACAGCCCTTAGTTCCTCTCTAAAAGTATTTACCGGGACGGGAAAAACCTCGTAGACCTTAAAAGTATTCTGAACGGCGAGAGCGGTTATAACCGAAACCCCGTAAATACCGAAGTGTTGAAAGGTTCTCAGGTCTGCAATTACTCCCGCCCCGCCGCTGTTATCGTATCCCGCAATCGTTAGAGCGGTATTCATAAAGAATATGTTAGGAAACTGTGTAGTTTATCATCATTCCCGCATCGTGGTGCTCAAGTATATGACAGTGGAAAAGGTAATACTGCTTTCTTCCGAAATTGTGGGACATATTAACCGCAATTTCTACCGTCTCATGCGGTGCAACGATAACCGTATCTTTCCATCCCATATCCGTAGCTCTCAAACTTCCGGAGGAACGGTTTAGCACCTGGAACTGAAATCCGTGTATATGCATCGGATGATACATACCCGTGTTGTTGGTAAACCTGAAAACGACGACCTCCCCGTTATTGAAAACAAAACCTTCGTATTCCCTTAGGGGATTACTACCATCCCACGTGTAGCCGTTTATATTAAAGCGCCCCATAGACATATTTAGGTTAACGTCAACGTATCTTGCGTTTGATGTATCTATAGAATCCACAACGGAAAGCTCTTGAGGTATTTGCTTATCGTAAGAGGAGTCTTGCACTACTCTGAACTCAAGTATATCAAACTCGGAGTTTATTCTTTCATGCTCCATCATATTTCCCATTCCAACCAGATTATGGGGAAGGCTTCTCATTCTAACAACGTCTCCCACGTTTACGTCTCTAAAGTCTACAAGTATGTCTATCCTCTCACCGGGAGCTACGTAGATTTCGTAAACCTCACGAGGAAAACTCAAGAGACCTCCCTCAACACCTATCACCCAGAAGCGTATATTCTGAGAACCCTTTTGTAAAACGAGCCTGTAAGGTCTTGCATTTGAGCCGTTAAGTATCCTGAACCTGTAAATCCTTCTCTCAACCTCAAGGTAGGGATTCGGAGTTAGATTAACCAGTATAGTATCCCCCCAGAAACCCATATTTCCCTTCATACCCATAGGGTTGTAAACAAGCTGACCATTTTCATCAAAGTTCTTATCCTGAATTATCAGCGGTATATCGGTTATACCCGGAACAATGTCCAAGTTGTTCCTAAGGTTATCCTCATCTTCGTCTTCAATAATTATCATCCCTGCAAGCCCTTTGTAAACCTGGTATCCCGTTCTCCCGTGGGGGTGCGGATGGTAAAAGTAGGTGCCCGACCTGTCAATAATTTGTATATCGGGATAGTTATATCTTTCACCGTCACCGACTTGATAAGCAGGATGCCCATCCGCCTTCCAGTCAGCTCTGAACCCGTGCCAGTGGATAATGCTTTCTTCCCCCGTTTTATTTACAAAGTCTACGCTGAAGGTTTCTCCCCTTTTTAGAACTATAATCGGGTTTTCATAACTACCTACCTTGTAGGTTAAAAGCTCCGTTTCCTTTCCCCTCAATATTTCCAGGCTTGAAGGTGATGCCTCTATTGTTATCCTTCCTTGAGGTTTTAAGTATCCTAAAAGACCGTTTTCTTCGGGTAGTCTCAAAGGATTTTTAGAAGTTTGGGCGGGTGAGGTTTGAGAAGAGGAAGATCCACCTCCGCACGCACTCAGCAAACTAACACCTGAAATAGCAAAGGGTATATACACAGCCTTTTTTAAAAGTTCCCTTCTGTTCATGTCCACCTCCTTTTTGTATTTTTCGTTTACCCCGGTAAGTTAAGCGTTAGCAGAACGTAAGTAAAGGGTAAGTTAAAAAATGTTAAAATTACCAAATTATGAGGAAAGTATTACTCTCTTTTGTATCGCTACTGGCCTTTTCTTTCGGGTTTGATAGGGAGTTCGGTATAAAGCTCGGATACCTTTTTGGTTCCTACGATAGCGTATACGGAGGGGATAAGGATATAAACTCTATAGAAACTTTTTCGGTTTACGGGGCTCTTTCTTCTGAGGCTCCGCAGGGATTTATCGCGGGTTTATCTCTTGAACTTACCACTTCAAATGACTTTGACGACAATCTCGCCTGGAGTTATACGGGTATTGAACTGAACCCCTTCGCCCAGATACAGTTTTCGGAAAAGTTAAGTCTTTATGCGGGTTTCGGTCCTTCACTAAACAGGTTCAAAGAAAAAGTAGGGAGCTCAAGTAACGAGTCAACGGCCTTCGGTATCCAGTTTATTGTGGGAGGGAAATACAGACTTAGCGAAACAACGGGTTTAATACTTGAATATAAACTTAAGAATTTCATAACAGGGGATTACGACAACACACTCCTTCACCACGTAAATGTGGGTGTATTCTTCTCATTCTAAGATTTCCTTATTTCCTTATATAAGAATTTTTTTATCCTTGAAAATAATAAAGTAGTAAAATAAATCCTTGTGGCTATTAAAGAGTGGGAGGTAAGAAAATGGAAGCCTCAAGAAGGGATTTCATAAGTATAGGTATAGGGGCTTTAGGTGCTGTAGGAGGTTTGGGTGCTATTTACGCTCTTGTTCGTGTGATGCTTGAGCCTTCCGAAATTGCATCACTCGGTGCAAAAACGGAAGTAGACGTATCCAAGATTCAACCCCTCCAGGTGAGGGTAACTTCCTGGAAAGGGAAGACACTTTTCGTAATAAGACTTCCTAAGGACTTTTCTCCCGAAGGATACACCCTCAAGAAAGGAGCTCTTAACAGCAAAGGAAAGAGGAATTACGAAATCCTTAAAGGGCACGATGTATTTGCACTCGTTGGAGTCTGCACACACCTGGGATGTATTCCCCTCTGGAAACCCCAAGGTGAACAAGCTTCGAAAGGAAAACCGGTCTTTCACTGCCCCTGTCACGGAGGATTTTACACACCTTACGGTGACGTTATAACAGGACCACCACCCAGACCTCTATTTATACCTCCTCAGAAACTTGAAGGAAATAAGTTAACCGTCGGTGTTGAAGGATTCGTAAAAGAACTCATCTAGAGGAGGTGGGAAATGGGCTTGATAGAAAAAATAATTGACTGGATTGATGAAAGGGCACATGTCAGGGAGATTTACAGAACCCAGATGGTTGAGTACAAAGTTCCCAAAAACCTTACCTTCCCTTACGTTTTCGGTATACTCGCACTTGTCACTTTTGCAATACAGATAATCTCGGGAATGGTTCTCCTCCTTTACTACAAGCCATCCATAGCGGATGCCTTTGACAGTGCAAATTACACGCTAATGGGAGAAATACCCTTCGGATGGCTATTCAGACACATACATGCCACCGGAGCTAACTTCTTCATGGCAATCGTCTACCTTCACATGTTCACGGGAATTTATTACAACGCTTATAAGAAACCTCGTGAGCTTGTCTGGATAGTCGGATGGCTCATCTATTTTGTTTTAATACTTACCGCACTTTCGGGATACCTTCTTCCTTGGGGACAGCTCTCTTACTGGGGATTCATCGTTACGACTGAAATACCCGGTTCTCTCGGAGACGCTCCCATACTGAAGGGACTTTTCAAAGCCATAGCTGAAACGATAGTTCTCTGGATGAGAGGGGGATACGTAGTTACGGACGTTACGCTCGGAAGAGTTTTCGGGTCTCACGTTCTCATATACCCGTTAATACTCCTTGCGCTTATAGGAACACACCTATACCTCGTGAGGGCGGCCGGAATATCCAATCCGGAGGGAATTGAGTATGACAAGAAGAAAAACCCCGATAAGTTTGTTCCCTTCCATCCCTACGTTACGCTTAAGGAAGGTGCTTACGTAATGTGGTATCTTGCAGTTTTCTTCTTCTTCGTATTCTTCCACATAAGCCACTTCCTTCCCGCGGACAACTTTGAACCTGCAAATCCGCTAAGAACTCCTCCGCACATAGCCCCTGAGTGGTATCTTCTCGGATATTACGAGGTCTTCAGGTCTATACCTTCAAAGTTCTGGGGATTTGTTGCCTTTAACCTACTGCTTTTACTCCTGCTTTTACTTCCCTTCCTTGACTGGTCTCCTCTAAAGAGCGCCAGAAGAAGACCTCTATTCTTCATAGCCTTCTTGATATTCATGTTCTCCGCTATGGCACTTACCATACTCGGAATAATGCCACCTACACCGACAAACGCAAAACTCGGTCTATTCTTCGCTACACTCGTATTCGGATTCTTCCTATCCCTGCCCGTAATATCGTTCATAGAATACGGTTGGTATAAAGCTAAGGGAGGTGAGCAGTAATGAGCACATGGGGAATTATAAAGAACGTCATCATAGGCGGTTCCGTTCTTGTTTTCTTCTTCCTCCTTTGGTTCTATAACCCTTTCAAGCATGTTGAACACTACGAGGTTGACAAGGAAGTACAGAAGATAATTGACAACCCTTGGAAGAAAACCATACACGGGAAGACGATAGCTGAGGAGGGAAGAGAGCTTTTCATAACCAACTGTTCTTCCTGTCACTCTCTTAGATACGATGGTATATACATAATGAGTGTCCAGATGAACCCTAAGTGGAAGAAAATCGAAAGAGCTATAGGAAGACCTGTATACAGACATGGAAAACTTTATAAAGATAGGTTCTTCGTTCCAAAGGACGTTTACGAAGCATTCGCTCACGATGACCTTCAAAACCTAAAGGCTTCACTTGGACAAGTACCTCCTGACCTCTCAACGATTTACTTGACAAGAGGGGAAGGATACCTTTACCAGTTTATCTTGAACCCCCAAAAAGTTCTTCCCGGAACCGCAATGCCTCAGCTCTTTAACCCTCAATACGACAAGCAGGCAAAGGAAAAGGTTGCAAAGATAATAGCTTACCTAAAGTCCGTAAACACACCGCCCCCAAAAGAGCAAGCAAAGAGAACAATTATGGGAATACTCGTTATAGCTTACTTTATAGTTATGGGAGCGCTCCTTTGGAAATACAGGGATAACCTTCTTAAGAGACTTGGATACCATTAATCTTTCCTCTTCCTCTTTTAACCTTTCTTTATGAAAGGGAAGGTCTTTGAAGATCTTGCGGTTAAGTATTTATCCGAGATAGGATATAAAATCCTCAAGAGAAATCTTAAAAGTCCCTACGGGGAGATAGACATTCTTGCCCAGAGGGAAGGAAAGAAGGTGATAATTGAAGTCAAAGGGGGAAACTCTCACTTCCCGGCGGAAAGACTCACAAGGGAAAAGGTAAAAAGACTTTTAAAAACCTACTTCTTTTACTACAGTGACGAGAACTTTTCCCTGGAACTTGTAGTTGTCTATAAAGGCAAAGTTTACCATTATAAAAATTTGGAGTGGGATTATGAAGAAAAGTTTTGAACTCGGGGAGATTTGTATAAGCATACCGACCGTTTCTTACGACCTTTCCATGAAAGAGCTAAAGCAGGTGTTTTCCGAGCTCAAGATTTACGAATACCTCACCGTCCTTAAGGAAGGAAAACCCATAGGCATAGTTTTCAGAAAAGACGTTGAAAACATAACCCAGAAGAACCTCTCTGCGGGAGAACTCAGTAAGGTCGTTATAAAGATTAAGGACTTCAATCTTGAGAGAGAAGGATTAATAGGTATAGTAGAGCTGTTACCCATAATAAAAGAACCCATGATAGTAGTGGACAGAAAAGGGAACTATATAGGTGTCCTTACCTATGACGTATTGCTTCATTACATAACGAAGTATAAGGAATACGTAATCCCTTTAATACAACATGTAAGGGAGTCTTTCGGAAAGGAGCAATACCTTTACGTTTTTGGAATTAAGAATCTGAAGGGATTTAGAGAACGATTCGGAAGTGAGAAGTGTACGGGATTAATAAAAATTCTTAAAGAGGACATACAGGAAACCTTTACAGGTGAGATAGAGGAGATTTCCGAAACAAGTGAGGTCTGGGTTCTCACGGATGAGCCCCCGGAAAAAGAAAAGATAAAAGCCCTTTACGAGGAGTTTTTCAAAGAATACTCGGTTCTATTCGGAGATTACCCCGAAGTATCTCTCTACGGTCTTTCTATAAGCTTGAAATACGTAAAAGACCAGGATACCTTCTTTAAGAAGCTAAAGGAATCAAGGGAAAGAGTTAAAAAGATATCGGGGTATATCTTTATGATTCAGGGTGTTCAGCCAAAGCTTATACTCTACGACCCGAGAAAGAAGAAACTCCTGAAGGATATAAAAGAGAAGATTCTTGAAGACTTCAGGAAGATAATTGATGAGCTTGTTTCCTCACCAAAAGACGTATGGGAATTCGTTCTCTACGATATGTTTAAGAAATACCCCTACTTTGAGCTCTTTTACCTCATAAGTTCAAGCGGTCTTCAGGTTTCAAACAACATAGTGAACCCTAAGGTTAACTACTTTGTAGCGCAGGGAAAGAAGGGAGCGGACAGAAGCACGAGGGCATACTTCAAAGAAGCACTGGAAAAGGGAGAGTATATATCGGACATATACCTCTCAAAGGCTACGGACGACTTTTGTATAACTGTATCAAAGAGGTTTGAACATAACGGAAAGGTTTACGTCCTTGCGGGTGATATAAACTTTAAGGAAATTCATAAACTCATAAAAGAAAGTGCTAACTTGGAAAAGGTAGGCGTGAGATGAGGGAAGCGGAAGTCCTCAGGGAAACAAAGGAAACGAGAATAAGAATTTACATAAACCTTGACGGTAAAGGTAATTACAACGTAAGGACACCTGTAGGATTTTTAACCCATATGCTTGAGTCCTTTGCAAGGCATGGAAGGTTTGACCTTGAGGTTGAAGCGGAAGGAGACGTTCACGTGTCCCACCACCATACCGTTGAAGATTGCGGTATAGTTCTCGGTCAGGCATTTCTGAAAGCTCTGGGGGACAAGAAAGGAATAAGGCGATACGGCTATTCAATCATCCCCATGGATGAAGCACTCGTTCTTTCTTCAATAGATATCTCGGGAAGACCGTTATTTTTTTACGAAGACAAAGGCCTGAGGGGAAAGATAACGGAGTTTGATTTTGAACTGATATGGGAGTTTTTTAAGGGGTTTGCCCTTGAGAGCAGGAGCACCCTCCACATAAAGGTTATTGACGGAAAGATTCTCCACCACGTTGCGGAGGCGTGTTTTAAATCCTTTGCGATAACACTGAAGGAAGCTGTAAATCTTGAGGGGGAGGATATTCCGTCAACAAAGGGTGTTATCTGAGCTCGTAAGGGTTTAGTATTTTCATACCAAGCTTTTTAAACCTTCTGTTAAAGGTGATAACTTCCTTCACTCCCATCTTCTTTGCCTTCACTGTTTTTAGACAGTCAAGAAATGTCCCCTTTCTCTCTTCGTAAAGCTTAAGAGCTTCTTTTACGAAAGGCTTTATCTCAACGTTATAGCTATCGTCCTCAAGTATTGTTCTAACCACGTTTACTATGTCCTCCCTTTCCCATCTGTAGCCGTATTCAAGGAAGTAAACAAGCTCTATTATAACCTCCTCGGGTATAAAGAGTTTTTCCCCCTTCTCCGAAATCTCCTCAAGGAAGGCTTCAATTCTCTGCACCTTATCTTCTTCTCCCGAAAGAAAGTCAAGGAGTATAACCGTGTCCATAAGCTTCATTAAATTTAATGTTAAAATATTTTTCTCATGATTTCGGTCGTTATTCCCGCATACAACGAGGAGGAAAACATACCCATACTTTACGAAAAACTTAAAAAGGTTCTTGACAACCTCGGAGAGGCCTACGAGATAATTTTCGTTGACGACGGTTCAACGGACAAAACTCCCCATATACTTGAGGATATAGCCAAAAAGGACAAAAAGGTAAAGGTTATAAGGTTCAGGAGGAACTTCGGACAGACTGCAGCCATATATGCGGGTTTTGAACATGCGCAAGGGAACGTTATTATAACGATGGATGCCGACCTTCAGAACGACCCCGAGGATATCCCTAAGCTCCTTGAGAAGATGAAAGAGGGATACGACATAGTAAGCGGTTGGAGAAAAGACAGAAAGGACCCTTTCCTTTCAAGGAAACTTCCATCTATGATAGCTAACTGGATAATTTCAAAGGTAACGGGTGTAGAGCTTCACGATTATGGGTGTACCCTAAAGGCTTATAAAAAGGATATAGCCAAGAGATACAGGCTTTACGGAGATATGCACAGGTTTCTCCCTGCGCTTGCTAAACGCTTCGGAGCGAGGATAACCGAAATACCCGTAAAGCACCACCCCAGACTCTACGGAAAGTCTAAATACGGAATAGACAGAACTATAAGGGTTATCCTTGATATATTCCTCGTTAAGTTTCTGAACGAGTATATAACGAGACCCCTTTACGTTTTTGGTGGTGTCGGATTTATACTCTTCTCCCTCGGATTTATTTTTGGACTCTATCTAACGGTTCTAAAGCTCTTCTTCGGACAGGATATAGGGGGAAGGCCTCTACTTATTCTAAGTGTTCTTCTTATACTTTCGGGTATTCAGCTGATTTCTACCGGGATAATTGCGGAACTTATAGTGAGGACCTATTACGAAAGTAGGGGAGAAAAGCCCTACATAATTGAAAAAAGGATAAACTTCGGTGAGGTAAAGGAAGATGACGGTAATTCTTGACGGAAAGAGTCTTTCTAAGAAGATAAGAGAGGAGATAAAGAAGGAAGTTGAGAGCTTTAGGAGTAAAGGTTTCAGGAACCCTTCCCTCGCGGTTATACTCGTCGGGAATGACCCCGCAAGTGAGATATACGTAAGCAACAAGAGGAAAGCTTGTGAGAGGGTTGGAATAAAGTCCCTCTTTTACCACTTACCCGAAGATGTTTCGGAGGAGAAACTTCTCGGTCTTATATACGAGCTAAATCAAGACGAAGAGGTTGACGGCATACTCGTTCAGCTTCCCTTGCCAAGGCATATAGACCAGACGAAAGTAATTCTCTCAATCTCTCCCGAAAAAGATGTTGATGGTTTTCATCCGGAAAATATGGGAAAGCTTGTAGCCCAAATAGAAGACGGCTTCATACCCTGCACACCCCTGGGTATAGATATACTCCTTAAACATTACGGAATAGAGCTGAAGGGAAAGGACATAACAATAGTGGGAGCAGGCTTTATAGTGGGGAGACCTCTGAGTTTACTCCTCCTTTGGAGAGATGCTACCGTGAGTGTTTGTCACATCCATACGAAGGATATAACGAAGTTCACAAAGGAAGCTGATATTCTCATATCCGCTACAGGAGTTCCTCACCTCATAAAAGCGGATATGGTAAAAGAGGGGGCGGTTGTTGTTGATGTCGGAATAAGTAGGTTGAACGGGAAGATTGTAGGAGACGTAGACTTTGAAAATGTAAAGGAGAAAGCTTCCGCGATAACACCTGTCCCCGGCGGAGTAGGACCTATGACCGTAACTGCGCTCCTTTTGAACACTTTAAAGGCTTACAAAAAGAAGTTCTCTCACTTGATTTCCACCACGAACCCGTAAATTCCGAGTTTTTTTAGTTCTTCTCTCGCCTTTAGAGCTTTCTCGGAGTTTTTAAACTTTCCGTAAATAACTTTATATATTCCGTTCACGTTGATAACCTTTAGGTCTTTCAGTCCTTTACTTTTGAGTGCATTTACGAGACTTTCCGCCCTTTCCTTTGTTGAAAAAGCGCCTACCTGAACCGCGTAATAGTTTTCCTTTTTTAGTGTTTCCTTCTTACTTTCTACCTTTAGCTTCTTTTCCCTTTTCAAACGTTTCAGTTTCTCAGAGAGGATCTTCTTATGTTCCTCCTTCAGGATTTTCGTTAGGAGTTTTCTTACCTTTTCTCTTTGTTCTTCGGTCAGTCTTTCGGATTCTAACAACCTTCTCACAACCGCCTTTGCTTTCTTGTAATTTCCGAGCTTGTAGTTTAATTCCGCAATCTTATACAGAATGTAGTTATCCCTGTATCCGTTTGTGAGGAGGGATTTGTATATCTCAAGAGCATCCTTATACTTCCCCTGGTCCTCGTAAGCTTTTGCAAGTTCGAACTGAGCAGGGAAAAAGTTGGGATTGTAAGCTACAGCTTTCTTGAGATACTTTACGTATAGATCCTTCATATTAAGTTCTTTATAAATGAGGGCAAGATGGTAATAGGCCTCGTGCCTTCTTCCGAAGTAGTCGTCTTTTGCAGCCTCTTCTAAGAACTCTGTAGCAGGCTTATACTTCTTGACTTTAGCATAAAGGATTCCTAAATTCATCCTGGCTTCCGTAAAGTGAGGATTCAGCTTAAGAGCGTTGAAAAAACTTTCCTCCGCCTTTTTGTATTCCCCTACCGCCATATATGCGAGCCCAAGCTGGTTCCATATACGGGGCTCATCGGGATTGAGTCTTAAAGCTTTTTTAAAACGTGCTATAGCCTCGGAATAGTTGGCTTCATGATAAGCGGCAAGCCCGAGGTCGTAATGAACCTTCCAGAAGTTTCTGTCTTGTGGCTTTGAGCAAGCTACTATAAAAACAAGAAAAATAATAGGGAAAAATTTCTTCATAGCATCTTATTTTCTAACATATAGAGCTTCTTCAAAGTGAGATAAAACTTTTCTCTTAGCCTCTCTTAGGTTTTGTGCTTCTACGTATACATAAACTCTGTAGTAGATTCCTCGTTTTACAACTTCAGCTTTAAATCCCTTTCTCTCCGCAATTTCCTTCATTCTGTAGGCGTTTTTCTTATACTTGAATGAACCCACTTGAAACTTGTAGTTTTTAATAACCTTTTTCTTAGGTTCAACACGCTTAGCAATGGTCTTGAGCTTTTCTTCCTCCTTGGCTTTTTCTTGAACTTTCTGAGTTTGTAAAGCTTTTTTCGGCTCTTCGGATTTCTTGGGTTGTTCCATCTTTTGGGCCTCGGTCTTTTCCCCTTGAGCTGGCTTAATGGGTGCCACGGGTTTTATAACTACGGATGGTGGATTTTGGGCACTCTGCTGCTTTAACCACGTATCTATACCGAAGTAAAACAGAATGAGACCTATGAGTACCGCTCCGAGAAATATAAGTCTCTGTTTCCTTTGGGGAATTAACTTACTTTTGTCTTCCTTTCCTTCCATAACTACCTCCCTTGTAATGATTTTATCAGTTTCGTTCCGACTTCATAGTTTTTCCTTTTCAAATATTGTTATAATCTCTTTCCCAATCTCGGAGGTAGGCTAATGGAGTATGGAGTTATTCTTTTAATTCTCATACAGCTACTTTCTGCATTTCTGGTATATACACAAAAAAACGAAACAGCAGCAGTAAGACTTAGTATTTCCCTCACGCTTACCAACTTCTTTATATCCTCCCTGCTTCTTATAACGGGTTCCTTCGGGAGTTTTAAGCTTTTGGGAATTCTTGAGTTTCTTCCTGACAGGCTCGGTCTTCTTCTGTCTACCTACATACTCCTGGTTAGTTCAGTTGTTCATAAGTATGCGGAAAACTACATGAGGGACGACGAGGGATACAGACGCTTTTATACTCTCCTTGACCTCATGACCGCAAACCTTATACTTCTCGTTACCGCGGGAAACCTTCTTCTTCTTTTCCTCTCGTGGCACGTAATGGGTGTTCTACTTACCTTTATGCTTAATCACAACTACACAAACCCACAGGCAGTAAGGTTCGCAAACCTTTCTTTTATAACCCATAGGCTTGCGGACATTCCGTTACTTATAGCTATCATTTTACTCTTTAAAGAGTACGGCACGTTAAGCATCCCCGAGCTTGAGAAGGTAATTCTATCAAACCAAGACTACAGCTTTACCCTCTGGGTAGTTCCCCTTCTCGTGGTTATATCCGCTATGATTAAGTCCGCACAAATCCCCTTCCACCTGTGGCTTGTGTACAGCATGGAAGGACCTACACCTGTATCAGCTCTCATGCACGCGGGTATAGTAAACGCAGGTGCCTTTCTCGTAAACAGACTCGCATTTACATTTACTCATGAGAATATAGCCCTTCACCTGGCCTTTTTTGTGGGTTCTCTTACCGCCATACTGGGTTCAGCTCTTATGCTCCTCCAGAACGATGTTAAGAAAGCTCTCGGATACTCAACGGTAGGACAGATGGGGTATATGGTTATGGAGTTCGGCATAGGAGCTTTTGCACTTGCGGTTTACCATATGATGGCCCATGGTATATTCAAGGCTACCTTATTCCTTTACTCAGGGAACGTAATACACAACGCAAGGAAAGACCCAAACATACCTGAGGATGAGGTTTATTCATTCATTACAAAGGGAAGAGAAGTGGCAAAGAGAGTTCCTCTAATAGCGTATATATTCTTCACAGCGGTGATTCCTCTTTTCATAGTTGTCCTAGTTCACCTGATTGTTGAAAGGCACTTCCTGAAGTATGAGACCCAGTTAATTATTCTCATATTCGCATGGGCTACCGCCGCTCAGGCCGTTGTAAGCACCTTCAGAGCATGGAGAGAAAGACCGATCTTTAGTTTCCTCCTCTCTCTTCTTTCACTTCTCATATTCCTTCTCCTATACGTTGTCATGGGACACAGCCTTAACAACTTCCTGTATCCCAATCAGACACTTGTGGAAAGAATTTACGAAAAGTCCTTCTCAAGTCCCGTTCTCCTTTTTGGGGAGATGGTTCTTATAGCTCTCATAATCGTTGCGGGTTGGGTATTCATATACTTCGCAAACAAGGAAAAGTTCTTAACTCTTAACCTTTTCTTATACACTCAGCTATCAAGGGAGATATACTTTATAGACCTATACGAGTTTATTAAGGAGTTCTTCATAAAGCTTTCCCGTATGCTAAGAAGCAATTACGTAATTATTCTCCTTTCACTCTTTACTCTTCTTTACATAGCCTCGGAAATGAGTACGAGAGAGACACTTCTCACAATTCTGTCGGGTTTTCTAATACCACTCCTTCCCGTTGGATACATAACCGTTCAGTTCCTGAAAGGTAAGGACTACTTCTGGTATACCCTACTTCCCCTCCTCGGTATTCTTGTAATCGATACATACACGGTTTCCTCTGAGGTGAAGCTCATAGGACTAATAACTTTCACCTTTTTCAGCCTTAGGCTTCTTACATCCAGAAACTTAACCGACCTGACTGCGGAACTTTACGGAGTTTTACTTTCCCTTGTCTGGATACTTGAGGGGAATTACACATATGTTCCCGCCTTAATGCTTTCTCCCATTCTCTTTGGTCTCCTTAGGGATTTCTTAAAGAAACATTACGGAACGACTGAGTTTGGATTTATAACAGGACTCCTGAAGGAGAGTCCGCGGCTTTCAGTTCTGACGATACTTCTTATAACTTACTCCTACGGAATGCCTTCCCTTCTTACCTTCCGTGCTCTTTACGAGGGAACATATTCTTATACGGAAACCTCTTTCTTCCTTTTGCTATCGTGGGTAATTCTCAGTGTTTCCCTTCTGTGGCATCTTGGGAAAAACGTATTCTTCAAGCCCTCAGACTATTTATACGTTGACGTCAACGAGAAGGTTTTCAGAGCGGGTGTTTTATTCTGGAGCTTTGCCTTTATTTTGGGACTTATCCTCTCTTACGGAGGTTAAGGCATGGAACTCGGAAGAAAGCTATACATAAGGTCTCTTGTAAACATCGCTGCGGAACCTATATCCTTCTTTTGGCCTATGAGAAACTTTGTCCACCACAACCCCTTACACGAGCTTGAACACATGCCCTTTGAAGAAGCGGTAAAACTCGGAGAAAAGATATTTAAGGGAAAGCCATTCCTTAGTAGGAAGGACTACGTAAGGTTAATGAATAAGGACTATATAGGCAGAAACGTTCTTAGAAAGAAAGTTGAAGAATACCTTAGGTCAAGAGATGTCCCCTTAAGCACGGAGGAGGTTCTTAGACTGATAAGCTCCCCTAACTTAAGACCCTATAAAAACGCTTACCTTTCCAAAAAAGCGGACTCACACGTTGTATGGAAGATAAAGGAAAGATTTGAGGAAAACCCGGAAGAGGTTTTAAATAAGCTACTTGAGAGTGTGGGTGAGACGAACACGCTTATTGACCTTGTTGGCACACTGTTCGGAGAAAACTTGAACGAGGAAGTGAACGAACTTCTTATAAAAGCTGTTCTTGACTTTCTTGACGAGGGACAGTCAGTCGTAGAAATGCCCAACAGAAAAGAGGGATTTTTCAAAGCTTGGAGACAGCTTTCCCGTAGGAACCTGAGATACCTCGTGAAAGGAGGAAGGGAACTATTTGAACTTGTTGAGAGGTTTGAGGAGCCGGAAGAGGCTATAGACGATACCCTTAAGTATTTAGGTATTCCCGAAGAGAAGTGGGAAGGCTTGCTAACCCTTGAGATGGCAAAGCTTAAGGGGTTTGTGGGATACATAAGGTGGAGGTATCACAATAAACATTATTACTTCCAGAGGGTTTACCCGACTGACGTGGTTGAGTTCGTCGCGGTGAGGCTCTTACTTGAGAGAGGACTTCTATCACATAGGTCAAAGAAATACTCTCAGAGACTTACATACGAAGGTATTAAGGAGTTCTTTGAAAAGGAGCCCTATAAAGCTTACCTAATGTATGAGTATCACTCAAAGAACGCCTTGGGAGAGTATGTTTCTTTACTACCAGAGTATTTTGAGGATCCTGAGAAAATCCTGAAAGCTTACCTTAACTACAAGTCTCTAGCTCTTGCTCAAAACTTCGCCATCTTTCTGGAAGAGTGGCTCGGGGAGAAGGTAAAAGAGTTTTCAAAGGAAGAACTTCTTAAGGTTGTTGACTTCTACGAGGAGTTTAAGGAGGACGAAGGTTTCATATGGCTCAAAGCCCTTGAGGATACAGCCATAAACAGGCTTATCAATGGTGTGAAAAAGGCAAGGAAGGAGAACGATAAGCCAAAGGCTCAGGCACTCTTTTGTATAGACGTTCGTTCTGAAAGATACAGAAGAAACCTTGAAAAAGTTGGAAACTATGAGACTTACGGTATAGCAGGTTTTTTCGGAGTTCCTATGGCTTTTGTTGAGCTTCATAAGGGACACGAGGAGTTCCTCTGTCCCGTTCTGATAAAACCCAAGAACGTAGTCCTTGAGGTTCCCAGAAAAGTGGAAGAGGTTTCCGAAAGCTTTATCCACGCGGTTGAGGAAATTCTCCACGACCTTAAGCAAAACGTACTAACACCTTATATAACCGTTGAGGCAATAGGTTTCCTTTTCGGATTTGACTTTATAGGTAAAACCTTCATGCCTTACCCCTACTCAAAACTCAGAGAAAGGTTTCTTGAGACCCATGAGGAGGTTGACTACATAATAAACAAACTTCCCAGGGAAGAGATAGAGCGCATAGTTAAAGAGGTTTACAAGATAACGATAAAGAAGGTTTTAAAGCACGAGTTTGGTGTAAAAGAAAGCCTCATATGGGACGGGCTCCTTGAAGAGGTGTACAAGCTATGTATGGAAGAGGGAGAAGAGAGAAGGGAACTTGAAAAACTGGGTTTTGACGAAGAAAGGATAAAGGAACTCCTTGAAAAGTTGAAGAAGGTTTATAAGGTCGACAGAGGATACAGGAATATACTCTACGAAAGGCTTAGTATGCTCGGTTTCTCCGTAGAGGAGCAAGCAGCCCTTATATCAAAGGCCTTGCAGGTTATAGGTCTTAAAGAGTTTGCACCTTTTGTTCTCGTTATAGGACACGGAAGCAAGTCGGATAACAACCCCTACGAGTCCGCCCTTGACTGCGGTGCGTGCGGCGGTGCGTCGGGGCTTTACAACGCGATAGTGTTCTGCAAAATGGCAAATAATCCCGAGGTAAGGAAGTTGATGAGGGAACACTTCGGCGTGGATATCCCCGAAGATACACACTTTATTCCCGGACTTCACAACACTACTACGGACGAGGTAGTTCTCTACGAGACGGATAAACTCCCCGTAGAAGTCAGAGAAAAGCTGGTAGAGATAGAGAAGGATCTACATAGGGCTACCGTTCTTACAGCCCTTGAGAGATACGACGAGCTCTTTGAGGAGAACAGAGAAGAGGAGGTTAGGAAGGCTTACAAGGTTGCTGAAAACGCCTACGACTGGTCTCAGGTGAGACCCGAGTGGGGACTCTCGGGGAATTACGCCTTCGTAATAGGGGGAAGATACCTCACAAAACACTTAAACCTTGAGGGAAAAGTTTTTCTACACTCTTACGATTACAGGATAGACAAGAAGGGTTTCCTCCTTGAGACGATACTCTCCGGCCCTATGATAGTGGGACAGTGGATAAACATGGAACACTACTTCTCAACAACAGATAACGAAGTTTACGGAAGCGGGAGTAAGATTTACCACAACGTTGCCGGTAGATTCGGAGTTGTTAGCGGAAACTTCAGTGACCTGAGAACGGGTCTTCCCTCTCAAACGGTTATGAAGGGTGAGGAACCTCACCACATACCCATAAGGCTCATAGTTTTCCTTGAGGCTCCCTATGAGTTTGCAAAAAGCGTTATAAACAGGGTTTACGCCGTTAGGGAACTTATTAAGAACGGTTGGATAAACTTCATCATATACGACCCTGAGAAGGGTAAGTTTTACAGGTATGAAAAGGATTGGAAGGAGGTAAAAGATGAAGAAGCTTAACCTTTACGATATGAAGAAGCTTGAAGTGATAGTAAGAGGTGAAGATCTTAACTTTGTGATAGACCTTCTTGAGAAGGCGAATGTTAAAGGTTATACGATAATTCATAACCTTTCGGGAAAGGGAAGCCACGGCTTTCACGAGGGGCACCTACTCTTCAACGAAGAGGACGTTCTGGTTATGGTTATATCTGTAATGCCCGAGGAACAGGTTGAGGCAGTTCTTGAAGGCCTCACACCATTCTTTAACAAGCATTCGGGTGTTGTTTTCGTTTCGGACGTAAAAGTGAGCAGGCTTGAGAAGTTTAAGAAGTAAGGTGGTAAAATCTTTTTCCATGGATTACGCTTTCTTTGAGGGAAAGATAGTCCCCGTTGAGGAAGCGAAGATAAGCATAATGACAAACTCCTTTCACTACGGGACTGCAGTTTTTGAAGGCATAAGGGCTTACTGGAACGAGGATGAGGAACAGCTTTACATACTTTTCGGAAAAGCTCATTACCAAAGGTTAATAGATAACGCAAAGTGTATATTTATGGAAATTCCTTACTCAGCGGAGGAACTTCTGGATATAACAAAGGAAATTCTCAGAAAGTCCGAGATAAGGGAGGACGTTTACATAAGACCGATAGCCTACTTCAAGGACCTGAAGCTCACTCCGAAGCTTATTGACTACACACCCGAGGTTGCCATATACCTTTATAGGTTCGGTAGGTATCTTGATACATCAAAGGGTATAAGGGCTAAGGTTTCCTCATGGAGGAGGAATGACGACAACTCAATACCCTCCCGCTGGAAGATAGCGGGAGCTTACGTAAACAGTGCCCTTGCTAAGACAGAAGCACTTATGGCCGGATACGACGAAGCCATACTTTTAAACTCCCAGGGATACGTGGCCGAAGGTTCCGGGGAAAACATATTCATAATAAAGAACGGAAAGGCTATAACCCCATCCCTGAACGAACACGTCCTTGAGGGCATAACGAGGAACGCGGTCATAACACTTCTAAAGAAGGAACTCGTTGTTGACGTTGTAGAAAGACCTATAGCAAGGAGTGAGCTTTATACAGCTGACGAGGTATTCCTCACGGGAACAGCTGCGGAAGTTACACCGGTTGTGGAAATAGACAACAGGAAGATAGGAAACGGGGAGATAGGGGAGATAACAAAACAACTTCAGGAACTTTACTTTAAAGCTGTGAGGGGCTACATTCCCCGTTATAAGAACTGGTTAACACCCGTGTATGATAAGTGAGAAGATAAATGAGATAAGAAGCGTTTGTGAGGAAATATGCTGGAAGAACAGGCTGAGCGGGAGTAAGGGGAATAAAGAGGTAAGAAGTTTTATAAAGAACTACCTTAAAGAAAACGGGTTTAGAGTTTATACTGAGGTCTTTTCCATTTCAAAGACCCTTCCCCTATCCGCAGTTATAAAATCTGAAGGGAAGGAGTATCCCGCCTGGCCCCTGGTAGGTAGCCTGTGGGGAGAGATTTCGGGGGAAGTAAAAGTTCTGAAGGACGGAGAGGAGAACCTAAAGGGGAAAATCGTTGCTATGCCCGTAGGGGGGATGAGGGACTCGGAGAAGGCGAAAATGTTGAGGGAGAAAAAAGCGAATGCACTCATAACCTATATGGAAGAGCTTAACGTAAACTTCTCGGGAACAATAGGGGACACTAAGTTCTTTGCTGTAAACACAACAAGGGAAGTCGTTCAGAAAATAGAGGGAAAGGAAGTAATAATAAGGATAAAAACCCAGAAAAAGGAGATAAAAGGTGAGAACATTTACGTTGAGTTCGGAAGGGGTCCCGTGGTTTGCCTCGTGGCTCATTACGACACAAAACCCTTCGTTTACGGGGCTATAGATAACGGTTTATCCGTTTCACTTTTACTTGTTCTTGCCAAGGAACTCGTAAAATACGAAGAGCTTCCCTTCAGGATAAGAATTCTGTTCACAGACTGCGAGGAACTCGGTCTTGAGGGAAGTTACAGGCACGCTATGAACAGCAAGAATATCCTTTACGTGATAAACCTTGACTCAATAGGCTGGAAAAACCCTGCGGTTATATACAAAGATGTAAAGGGATACAACGGAAAAATTATAAACGAGAAGTTTATGAAACACGTTAACGATATGAAGGTAAATATTACGTTCGTTGAGAGCAAAACAGGTTCAAGCGACCACATACCCTTCAAGGAAAAGGGAATAGAAACCCTCTTTCTTTCCTCAAATCCCTTCACGATAAGGCACACCCACCTTGATGACTACTTCGCCATAGATTGGGACACAGTAGGTATGTGGTACGAAACCATATCTTACTTCGTTAGGAGAATTCACAGACTTTAAACTTAAAGCTTATGGAAGAGAAAAAGTTTGTCGTATGGGGAAGAAATCCGGTAATAGAAGCCCTTAGGGCCGGAAAGGGAATTGAAAAAATACTTGTGGCTCACGACAGCCATCCTCCTAAAAAGCTTCTTGAACTCGCAAAAAAAAGGGGTGTGAAAGTTCAGAAGGTCCCGAGAAAGAAAGTTGAAGAGCTTGCGGGAACGAAGAAAACTCAAGGGGTTGTAGCACTTCTCAGCCCGGTTGAGTACGTGGAGCCAGAAGAACTGTTTAGGGAGACCATAGAGAAGAAGACCTTCTTTATAGTTGTAGACCACATAACGGACCCCCAGAACGTCGGAAACCTTTTGAGAACTTGTGAAGTTTTAGGAGGAGCGGGAGCATTAATACCCAAGGATAGAACATCTCCCATAAACGAGACAGTTGTAAAAGCTTCAAGCGGTGCGATCTTTTACCTCAAGTTATCCAAGGTTCCGAGCTTATCAAAGGCATTAAAGAGGTTCAAAGATATGGGGGGGTGGGTTTACGCGGTTGAAAAAGGGGGGAAGGACATAAGGGAGGTTGATATACCTCTTCCCGTTGCCTTAGTTCTGGGTTCTGAAGATAAAGGTGTTTCAAAAAGTATTCTTGAGATATCCGACGAGGTTATAACGATACCCATGAGGGGGAAAGTGGGCTCCCTGAACGTGGGTTCTGCGGGAGCCATAGCTATGTGGGAAACGGTGAAAAGAAGCATTTAACTGAGTTCAAGCATCCTCTCTATAGGTCTTCTTGCTCTCTCTATTATGTCCTCGGGTAGTGTTACCTCGTTTATCTCGTTTTTCAATGTTTCGTAAACCTTCGGAAGCGTTATACCCTTCATCGTGCAGCAGTAAACCGTTCCGCAGTAATTCATGTTTTCGGGGAATATGTATTCCTTTTCGGGGTTAATCTTCTTGAGTGTGTGTTTAAGCCCCACTTCCGTAACGATAATTACCCTATTTGAATCAACGGATGTAGCATACCTTATTATCTGGGAGGTTGAACCCACAAAGTCCGCAAGCTCTATAACCTTAGGATGACACTCGGGATGAACCGCAACCTTCGCATCGGGATACTTTTCCTTTAACTTAAGGAGTTCCTGATACGTAAACTCAAAGTGGGGCGGACAGAAACCCTTCCATATTACAAACTCCTTTTCCGGAACCTGTTTTGCAACCCAGTTTCCGAGGGCTTGGTCCGGTAAGAACACTATCTTTTTTGCCTCAAGTTTCTTTATTATCTTTGGAGCGTTTGCGGAAGTAACGCATATATCAACCTCAGCTTTAACATCCGCGGTTGTGTTTATGTAGGCTACGAATTCAGCATCTGGATGTTTTTTTCTGAGCATCCTCACCTGTTCCGCGGTTATCATATCTGCCATAGGGCAACCGCTTTCCGGATTGGGATGAAGAACCTTCTTCGTCGGATTTACTATCTTTGCGGTTTCACACATGAACCTAACACCGCAGAAAACAATTATGTCCGCATCTGTCCGGGAAGCCTTCCTTGCAAGCTCTAAGGAATCCCCTACAAAGTCAGCAATATCTTGAACCTCAGGCCTCTGATAATAGTGAGCCAGAATAACCGCATTCTTCTCCTTAGCCAGTTTCCTTACCTCTTCCTGAAGCTCATTTATCTCCTCCTTAGTAAGCTCCCTTTCCTGAGATAAAACGAGCTGAGCCATTACTCACCTCCGTTAAGATTTTATTAATTAAGTTTCTCAGGTTTTTTGTCCACCTATTTAGCTCAGGGAAATTAATATATTTTTATTAATGGAACTAGATTTAGTAGGCTACGAACTTGATGAAAAGGATAAAGAAAAACTTGAGAACATAGTTAACAGATTTTGTGAAAAAGCTTCTCCATATGCTGTTTTCCTCTTTGATAAAGGGGGAAGGATTATACTCTTCAAGGGGGAGAAGATAAAGGATTTAGAAGCCGAGTTCTTCTCAAGTATAATGAGTGCACTCTTTTTTGCATCTGAAGAATTGACAAAGATGATAGAGGAGAAAGAAACGATAAACGACATATTTTATGAAACTAAGACAAGAGTTTTTACAATAGCAAAGCTTGAAAAGGATTTCCTCGTAGGCGTTATTTGTAAGAAGGATATGTCAATAGGGAGTGTAAGGTTATTCTTCAAGGAGTTTGTAAAAGACTTAAACGAAGTTTTAAAGAAAGTGAAAAAAGTTGAGAAAAAACTTTACAGGATATCTCCCCAAGAGCTTGAGAAGAAACTGTCGGAGGTATTGGATTAAAAATGAAACTTAAGATAGTTTTCTTCGGTGCGAGTCTGGCAGGAAAAAGCACAACAGTAAGGAGTTTGTACAACGTATTAAAGGGAAAAAGTCTCACCAAGGGAGAATTCATAAGCATGGAAACCGACGAAAAAAGAACCCTTTTTGTAGAAATGTTTTTAAGTAAGGTTCCCTTTGAAAATGAAACCATAGACGTTAAGATACTAACTACACCCGGTCAGTTCAGACTTCACCCTCTCAGAAAGGCTATACTTCAAGGAGTTGACGGGCTGGTTTTTACAGTTGATTCCCAGAAGGGAAGGGAAGAGATGAACTTTCTGGTTTTGAGGGAAATGGCACATGTCCTTAAGGAGCTAGGTTACGACTTATACTCTATTCCCGTAGTTGTTCAGTATAACAAGAGGGACCTTCCTGATGCACTTCCCGTTGAAGAGCTTCAGCCTTTTTGCAATCCTTGGGATGCACCCTATACCGAGACCGTCGCTACGGAAGGAAAGGGTGTTATGGATACGTTCAAGATTATACTAAGAGAGGTACTAAAGAGCTATGTGGAAGGAGGAAGTGAGAGGAGGACTACTCGGTGAGATTATAAACTGGGAAGCCCTATACAGGGAGCTGGAGAGTAAAGATTTCACGGGTTTTATAAAGATAGAAGCTTGGGAGTTTACGGACTACGTTATCCTTGAAGAGGGCAAACCTTTAAAAGCTGTAAGGGTTTACAACGGTAAAAAAGAGTATTTCCTTATGGGGGAATATACACCTCCTAAGGAAAGTAAAGTTTCTCTCTTTAAATCTTCCCCTTTAACAACCGCCCATATATGTAAGGTTTACGATTTTGAACGTCTTGAGACACTACTCATATCGGGATACGGAAACGAGGTATTTTACTCGGGTGCTAATATAATAGACCCATCAAATCTGGAAAAGTTTGTCGGAAAGGTTAGTTTCACGGGGTACATAACCTTTTACACATCTACGGAAGTTCTCTGCAACGTATTCCTTTTAGAAGGAAGGATTATAGGCATCAACCTGGGTAAGCTTTGGGACGAAGAGGCGATAAAGCGTATAACTATGCCCCATGTAGCTTACGTTTCCGTATACTCAATAGAGCCTGAAGATGTATTACTGCTCAACTCATTAAAAAGGGGATTTAACCGAAATGGTAAATACGGATTCTTGTGGAAAGATAAAATTTTTACATTCGTTATGAGCGGAGAACCTACAAAGAGTTTGGAGCTTGATACCGAGAGTATACAGGAGGTGAGTCCCGTAAACGAGGGGAACTTCTACTCCGTAAACTTGGATGAGAATCCGAAACCCCTGGGAATAACACTTTCGGACATAATAGGTAGGAAACCGGAAAGGGTTAGTAGAGATATAGTAAACAGTGTAAAAGAGTATTTTGTAGACCATATAGGACCCGTAGGGAAAATTATATGGAATAAGGTTTTAAAGGACCTGTACGTTACCGAAGACAACTTAACCAAAGCAACTCTTCGTGTAATTGTTTACAAGCTTAAGGACGAGATTCCCGAAGAAGATTTAAAGGATTCATTCATAAAGAAAGTAAAGGAGGTATTTAATGAACTTGATACCTAAGACAATTCGGGGAAAGGTTTTCCTGTTTATAGGCGGCATAGCAGTTATAAGTGGTCTGGCAACGGGATTTTACACTTATAAAGAGGAAATTGAAAGGGCTAAAGAGAGCTCTTACGAAAAGATAAGGTTAACGTTATCTTTTTCAAAAGCTACACGTTCTTATGTGAGGGAAACTCTAAGACCGAAGATATACGAGCTAATGGACAAGTACGGCGGGTGTATAAGGGAAGATTTTATTCTTGATGCTCAGTCCTCTTCCTTCGTTACCGCGAACATTTTCAAAAAGGTGAGTGAGGATTTTCAAGGGCTCAGGCTAAGGCAGGTTGCCTTCAGACCTTTAAACCCTACAAACAGTCCAACTCCTGTTGAAGCAAACATTATTAATTACTTTAGAAAAAGCAAAGCTGAAGAGTATTCGGAGATAATTAGCATAAACAACTACAGGTATCTCGTTTCTGCGTTTCCCGTAAAGGTAAAGGCCTCCTGTTTGCACTGTCATGGAAAGATAGAAGCTATGCCCCAAGCGGTAAAGGAGATATATAAACCCCAATACGACCCGAACTGGAAAGTAGGAGAAGTTCAGGGGGGAATATTCATATACGAGCCTTACGAAGCCACACTGCTTCAAGCAAGACTTGACGGACTTATAAAGGGAGGTGTTGTGTTCGGGATAAACTTACTCGTTATGTTAATAATACTTTTCATACTTGAGAGGTACGTGTTCAGACCTATAGAGGTTTTAAAGGAACATGCGGACAAGATTAGTAAGGGAGAAGTGGACGATAAGATACCAATAAAGGGAGAAGACGAGATAGGTGAACTCGCAAAAGCCTTTGAGAGGATGAGGGTAAGCATTAAAAAGGTTATGGATATACTAAAGTGAGTTTATCGTTTCCCTTATGAATTTTTCCGCCTCTTCCGTTCCCTCTCCTCTCTTCAGTTTTGTGAAAAGCTCTAAGACTTCGCCTCCTTTACTGTCCGCAACAAGCGGATATATGACTCTAAGAATTATCTGAAGCTCCTTAACCCTCTCTTCTCCGTTTTTATCATTAAGGTTTTCAAGTCTTTTCTTTATGAGGTTCAGACTTACACCCTTTAGCTCCATAGGAAAATTTTAAAATAGCACATGGATGAGAAGAGCTGTTCTTGAGATACTGGAAGAAAGAATAATACACAACGTAAAGGAAATACACAGGTTCAGCGGAAAAAAAATAATAGCGGTTATCAAAGCAAACGCTTACGGCGTAGGTGCAAAACAGGTGGCGTCAATACTTGAAAAACTTAAAGAGGTAGACAGCTTTGCGGTTGCGTGCACTCAGGAGGGCGTCGAGCTGAGGGAATACGGGATAAAAAAGAAGATACTCATACTGGGAGGCATACTTCAGGAGGATGTAAAGTTCCTTGAGGAGTATAATTTAACACCGGTAGTTTCAGACCCCGAACACCTTAAAGCTCTTAAAGACACCAATATAAAGTTCCACGTAAAGTACGATACGGGAATGGGTAGGCTCGGGTTTACAAGGGAAGTTATAAATGACCCGAGGGTTGAGGGAGTTATGACCCATCTATCCACCCCTTCCGACGAAGCGTTTTCAAGACATCAAATAAAGCGTTTTGAAGAGATTCTTAAGAATTACAAGAATGTTAAATACATACACCTTGAAAGCTCAGCAGGTCTTATTTACAGTGTTCCTTTCACAACACACGTAAGGATAGGTCTCGCCATTTACGGAGAAAAACCCCTAAGAAATTACCCCATTAAGATTAAGCCTGCCCTCAGGTTGAAAGCCAGACTTTTATCCGTTAAAGAGCTTCCCGAGAATCATCCCGTATCCTACGGAAGAACCTACGTAACGACGAGAAAAACAAAGCTGGGGGTTGTTGCGTTCGGTTACGCGGACGGACTCATGAAAAACCTTTCAAATAAAGGCTACTTAATTTTTGAAGGGAAAAAAGTTCCCATAATAGGAAACATAACTATGGATATGACTATGGTTGACCTGAGCGAAACGGAGGCAAAAACAGGGGACTGGGTTTACATAGTAAACGAAGAGAGAAGTTTTACCCCTCTTGCCAGAGATGCCGGAACAATTCCTTACGAGATAATGTGTAATCTCTCAAGGAGGGTTGAAAGGATTGTGGTAAGGAAGAGGTAAAACAGTGTAAATACAAGAACTAAAGAGAAGTACACTTTCAGCTTTCTGCTTCCGAAGATAATACTGTAAAAGGCTTTAAAGAGGTTGTTTGAGATAACCGCGAGCATTAGTCCCGTTGAAGCTACCGGAAGGTCAACCTTTTCCTCCTTTGCCATATTTGAAAGGAGAAGTGTAATGGCATCAACATCCATTATTCCCGATATAAAGCTGAGAACGTATATTCCCTCATCACCGAAAAACTCCTTTAAGTATACGGATACGACACTTATTACGCTATAAAATAGACCGAAGGTCAGGGCTTGGGTAAGGGTGTAAGGGTTTTTTAGAGGAACGTCTTTTTCCGTTCTTCCGCTTCTTTCCCCTTTGAAGAAAACGTATAGGGAAAATATTGATAATACGAGGAAGTAAGGAAGGAGAATAAAGAACAGCAGGAGCGTAAGCTTGTAAAAAATAACCAATGTGTAAAAAACTACTCTCAGGAACATAACGTTCCAGGAGAGGATTATCCCGAAAAATACAAGTGAGGAAAACTGGGGAAACCTTGCGGAAAGGGACGAAAAGGCAACGGTTACCGCTGTGCTTGAGGTCAAACCTCCTATTACTCCTGTTATCAGTAAGCTACCGCTTCCCTTATACTTGAGGAGAAAATACCCTATGAAATCAACCGTTGAGACAAGAATAACGAACTTCCACACCTCGGAAGGATTCAGTCCCTTTATTACCTCTTTGTCTGGTAGTAAGGGGAGTATTACCGCGGAAACGGTGAAGAACTTAAGAACGGCTATTATATCCTCTTCTTCCATAAGTCTCGCTATTCCTTCAAGCTTATCCTTCAAAACCAGTATGAATGTGGTGAGTATAGTCAAGAATACCGAGAGGTAAAACTCTCCTAAGGCGACGAGAACACCTATGAAAAAGGTTATAAAGGAAGCCACCTCCGTTGTTATTCCCATACTTTTGTCCTTCCAGTAGCTAAGCGTGGCAAGAAAAGACAGACTAAGGAGGGTAAAAATTAAGGGAAGCTCGGACAGAGTTTTCAGATAGAGTAATCCCGATACAGTTCCTAAAACGGATATTAGGGGAAATGTTCTCACACCTGCAAAAATGTCATGTCCGAACTTAGCTCTCACCTCCCTCTCAAGACCTATAATAAAGCCCAAGAAAAGGGCAAAGAGAACCTTAAACTCCGGCGTGTTTTTTACGTTCTCTAAAAACTCATTCACCCTATGTAGGTTATTATTAGGACTATAATCGTTCCCAGAACTAAGTTAAT
>NZ_JBSLZM010000085.1:0-8979 GCF_056494385.1 Aquifex sp.
TCCCATATACAGCAGCGGATGAAGAAAAGATGAAGTTTTTAACTCCGTATTCTTCCATAGTTTCTATAAGGTTTAATGTATTTACAACGTTATTTCTATAATATTTAAGAGGTTCTTTTACACTTTCGGGAACAACTATGTAAGCGGCAAAATGCATAACAGCATCAGGTTTGAATTCCTCAAATATTCTTTTGAGCGTATTCTTATCACTGAGATCAGCCTTTACCAGTTTTCCATATAAAACAGCCCATTCATGCCCTGTTGAGAGATTATCATAAGTCAGAATTTCAAAACCTTTTTCTCCAAGGAGTTTTACAACATGTGAACCTATGTAACCTGCTCCTCCTATTATAAGAATTTTCATCTTTTCCCAACTTCTTTTTTATAGTTTATAATTATATTGTATTTATTGTATTAAAATTATAATATTCACACAAATCTTTTATAACGCATTTATCACATTCCGGCTTTCTAGCTTTACATATATTCTTTCCGTGGTTAAGAAGGAGGAGGGAAAACTTAGTCCAAAGTTCCTTCGGAACTATTTCCATAAGCTCCTTTTCCATTTTATCCGGATTCTTTTGTTTACTTAAACTTATTCTTTCAACTACTCTGTGGACATGTCTATCAACGATTAGCGCAGGAAGACCGAAGGCTGCACCTATTACCATGTTAGCGGTCTTTCTTCCTACACCCGGGAGTTTGGTTAACTTATCAACGTTCTTAGGTATTTCTCCGTTGTAAAGTTCTATAAGTTTTTGACAGCATTCCTTTATCAACTTTGCCTTTCTTCTGTAAAAGTTTATGCTTCTTATATCCTTTTCAAGCTCTTCAAGAGATGTACTCGCTATATCTTCAGGTTTCTTATACTTTTTAAAGAACTCCTTACTTACTTTATTAACAACCTTGTCACTTTCTTGAGCGGCGAGTATAGCCATAACGAGGAGCTGGAAGGGGTTCTCAAACTCAAGCTCTAAGCGGGAATTTGGATAAACCCTTTCAAGTCTGTTTACTATTTCTATCGCTTTTCTTCTAAGCTCTTCAAGGTTTCTATTACCTTCGCTACATGCCCCTTGGCCTTTACGTTTCGCCATGCCTTAATTATTTTACCCTCCTCGTCTATTACGAAAGTTGATCGTATGATTCCTTTCGTAACCTTTCCGTATGCCTTTTTCTCACCGTAAGCTCCGAACATTTCCGCAACTTTTTTATCTTTATCCGAAAGGAGTATGAAGTTAAGGTTATACTTCTCCTTAAACTTTTTGTGGGAGTTCACACTGTCGGGACTTACTCCTATAACCACGTATCCCATTCCCTTAAGAAGGTTTAGGTTATCTCTGAAGTCACAGGCTTCCTGTGTGCATCCGGGTGTGTTGTCTTTGGAATAGAAGTAAAGGATTAATCTCTTTCCTTTAAATTCCTCAAGACATATCTCCTTTTCGTTCCCTTCCTCATCTATACCGGGAAGGCAAAAGTTAGGAATCTTATCACCTTCTTTGAGCATATTTATATTCTAACATTCTATATTTATATAGTATGGCAGGGCATAGTCACTGGGCACAGATTAAGCACAAGAAAGCTAAGGTAGACGCACAAAGGGGTAAGCTTTTCAGTAAACTCATAAGGGAAATTATCGTAGCTACTAGACTGGGCGGTCCGAACCCCGAGTTTAACCCGCGGTTGAGAACTGCGATAGAGCAGGCCAAAAAAGCTAATATGCCCTGGGAGAACATAGAAAGGGCGATAAAGAAGGGTGCCGGAGAGATAGAGGGTGAACAGTTTGAAGAAGTTATATACGAGGGATACGCACCGGGCGGTGTTGCGGTTATGGTTATGGCAACAACGGACAACAGGAACAGAACAACCTCCGAGATAAGACACGTGTTTACCAAGCACGGAGGAAACCTCGGTTCATCGGGATGTGTATCCTACTTATTTGAAAGAAAAGGGTATATAGAAGTTCCTGCAAAGGGTATATCAGAGGATGAGCTCCTAGAGAAAGCCATAGAAGCGGGTGCTGAGGATGTCCAGGCGGGTGAAGAAGTCCACATAGTATACACCTCTCCCGAGGAGCTTTACGAGGTAAAGGAGAAGCTTGAGAAGATGGGTGTTCCCGTTGAAAAAGCCCAGATAACCTGGAAGCCCATTTCCACCGTTCAGATAACGGATGAAGAAACCGCTCAGAAGGTTTTAAAGCTCCTTAACGCTCTTGAGGAGCTTGACGACGTTCAGCAGGTTATAGCAAATTTTGAAATGCCCGAAGAGTTCCTTCAAAAAGTGAGCTAATTCCTTTCCTTCCCTTTCCTCTAAAATATAAATAACGACCAATTTACAAGGAGGAGGTGGATGGCTAATCTGCGCGAAACGCTGGAGAGACTTGCGTCCTTCAGACCCGACAAGTATTACGTAACAACCCTTTACCTCAGGTTGATGCCCGAAGATAGGCAGGATAACAAGTATCTTTTAACTTATAAGGACTTGGTAAAGAAGAAGAAAGAAGAGCTGGAAATAGCGGGAGATAAGGACGTTGTAACTTCCCTCAGGGAAGATGTTAAGAAAATTCAAGATTTCTTATCTGAGCCCAAGAACCTTGAGAACTGCAGGGGTATAGCGATTTTTTCCTGTGCCGCGAAAGGTATCTTTGAATACGTGAAGCTCCCTTACGTTTACAGAAACAGGCTGATGTTCTCACCCGACCCCTTGGTAAGGGAAATAGCTGCGATAGATGAGGAGTTCGGAAGGGTTGCCGTCTTACTCGTTGATAGAAAACACATAAGATATTTCCTTATGGATATAACGGGAATAGAGGAAAAACTTGACTTCCTTGAACCCATGACCACGAGGGCACATAGATTTCACAGCGGAGGAGCCCTCCTCAAGGGTGCGGAAGGAACGTTCCAGTATAGAATGCCCGCAAGGGGAGCAGCTCCTAACGTTGTTCAACACGGTATGGGAGAGTGGAGATTTCACTCAAGGCTGAGGGAGGAGTGGCACAGGATACTTAAACTTGCGTCAGATGCACTATTTGAGGAGTGGAAAAGGGTTTACTTCGACAAGCTCGTAATAGGTGGATTTATAGAAGAAGGGCTCAGGGAAATAGAAAACTTTCTTCACCCTTACCTTAAAGAAAGGCTTGTAGGATACATAGAGGCAAACCCTGAAGAGGCAAAGCCTCACTGGGTTTGGGAAAAGGTTCTTGACCTTCTCTGGAAGAAGGATAGAGAACAGGAGAAGAAGGTTATATCCGAGCTAAACGAACTTATCGGAAAAGGCCTCGCGGTAAACGGAACCTCAAAAGTTCTTGAGATGCTAGCTATAGGGAACGTAAGAACGTTAATACTTCCCGAGGATTTTGAAAAACCGGGATACTTGTGTCCCAAAAGCCACCTTGCATTTCTGAAGCCCGAGTGTCCCCTTCCCGATGAAGAAGCTGTTCCCATAAGTGATGTTGTTGACGAAGCTCTTGAGGAGGCTCTTGACCAAAAGGCAACCGTTGAGGTGATAATAGACAAAGAACTCCAGAAAAAGGTTGACGGGCTTGCAGCTTTCCTAAGGTTCAGGCTGTAGCCTCCCCTTTTAAACATTTAGAATTTTAAATATGAACGAGAGATTAATGATATTCATAGACGGTTCAAACCTATTCCACGGGATAAGATACCTGAATATAAAGATTGATTACTCAAAACTCGTTGAGTTTTTAAGGGAGGGGAGGTATCTCGTAAGAGCTTACTTCTATACAGCGGTTCCTCAGGAAAAGGATGTAAAGAAGGGAACACCCGAGTGGGATAGTCTGATGAGACAAAGGAGGTTTCTTGACGAGCTTTCCTTTATGGGGATAAAGGTTAAAACCGCAAACCTGAGAAAGCTTCCCGGCGGTGAATACCTTGAGAAAGAAGTTGACATAATGCTTGCAACAGATATGTTATCCCTTGCATTTCTGAACGCTTACGATACAGCTATTCTTGTAAGCGGGGATAGCGATTTCATACACACGGTTGAAGCGGTTCAAAGTCTCGGGAAAAGGGTTGAGAACGCAACCTTTAAAAAAACAAGTTCCTACAACCTAAGAAAGGTTTGTGACAGATTTATACTCCTTGACGACTACGTGGACCTCTTCATAATGGAGGAGAAAAAGCCCCTGCCCGTGAAGGCGGAAGAAGTTCAAGAGAAGGAGAAAGAACTAAGCTTTTTTGAAAGGTTAAAGAGATTTTTCACGTCATGAAAGTCTTAATAGCTTCCGCAAATAAAGGAAAGATTGAGGAGTTCAGGAGGATTCTTGAACCGCTGGGTTTTGAAGTTGTTGAACCTAAAGAAAAGATAGAAGTTGAGGAAAAGGGAGGGACCTTCCTTGAGAACGCGTGTCTTAAGGCGAAAGCCTACTTTGAGCTATACGGAATACCAACCCTTGCGGATGACTCGGGGCTCATAGTTGAGGCTATAAGCCCCTACCCCGGTATTTACTCGAGCAGGTTTTACTCGGTTGAGTTCGGAGGAAAGGAGGAGGTTAAAACCACAAAGGACGAGGCAAACATAAGGAAGCTTTTAAGACTCCTTGAAGGGAAAAAAGAAAGAGGTGCGAAGTTTGTTGCGGTCTTATTCTTCTACAGAGGTGATAGGGGTTTCTTCGTTGAAGGAGAGGTAAGGGGAAGGATTTCGGAAGAACCGAGGGGAGAGAAAGGTTTCGGATACGACCCCGTGTTCATACCGGAAGGTTATGAGAAAACCTTTGCGGAGCTAAATCCCGAGGAAAAGGATGAGATATCCCACAGGGGAAGAGCAATAAGGAAGTTCCTTGAGGTAATTAAAAGTTGTGAGGGAGTATTTACGTAAAAGGAGAAGTTACGAGCTCCTAAGGGAAGCCTTTCACGTAATAAGCATAATCTCATCAAACAGGTTCAAAAGACTAAGAGGAGAAGTCTTACCAAAAGTTCCCTTCTACAGCCGTTTAAAGGAGGTTCTTGAACACCTATACGCCCTTTATCCCCACCATCCACTCTTTAAACCGAGGGAGGAAAAAAGGGTAGCCCTTATACTCTTTCTCTCGGATATCTCCTTTACCCGTTCCCTATGTTCAAAGTTAATAGATAAAGCCCTTAAGGAAGTTCCGAGGGATTGGGAAGTTTACGTTATAGGTTCAAAGTGCAGAAGCGGAAGGCTTAATCACTTTAAAAGGGTTCAGTTTATAGAAGAGGTATTTAAGAAAAGGGTAAATACTGAAAAGATTGTGAATTTAAGCTTAGAGCTCTTTAAGATGTATGTAAAAAGTCAGCTTGATGGGGTTTACATTCTCCGGGCGGAGCTCCAGACTCAGGAAACAGAATTATACACCTACGAGGAAAGCAAAAGGAAGGAGAAAAAGGTTGAGATAACACCCGTTAAGTTCTACGAGAGGGGGAAACCCTTTACTTACAGGGCCTATGAGCTCGGTGTTTCGGGGAGTTACGAAATTAGTTTATTCAGGTTTATTCCACCTCTTATAAAAAAGAAGTATAAAAAAGACCTGATACTTAACTTTGAAGGAAACGAGGAAGAAATAATAGAGCGTATACTTGGGCTATACCTCGTTTTCTACGTTCAGTTGCTCGCATACGAGCATGCAGCAGTTTTGAACCTCGTTCGCTTCAGAACCGGAAAGAGAATAGAAGACAACCTCTCAAAGAAGATAAGGGAGGTTCAAATAAAGATTAACAAGGAAAGACAGGAGAAGATAAACAGGGAGCTCCAAGATATCGCTTTTTCACTTCTAGCTTTTGAGGAAAAGAGATTTAAGGATATAAACCTCAAATGTGCAATTCTTGAGGTGGGTGAGGAAATATACGAAGACCTAAGGAATGAAATCGTGAGAAGGGTAAGAAGGTTAATTCCCCTCTGTGAGGTGAAATATGTTAAGGGTCTCCTCGGTTTCAGAGTTCTGACAGGAAAGACCGTTTACGACTTCTCCGTTGATTTTTATCTGAAGGAACTGGAGAGAAGTATAAAATATGAGTTATGAACGAAAAGTATGAAGCTGTTATAGGTCTTGAGATACATGTCCAGATGGATACAAAAACAAAGATGTTCTGCGGTTGTAAGGTTGAGTTCGGAGCAGAACCAAACACCAACGTATGTCCCGTATGCCTTGGAATGCCCGGAGCACTACCAGTTTTGAATAAAAAAGCGGTTGAGTATGCGATAAGGGCTTCACTAGCTCTCAACTGCGAAGTTCACGAGGAGTCTGTTTTTGAAAGGAAGAATTACTTCTACCCCGACCTTCCGAAAGGTTATCAGATATCCCAGTATGAGAAACCTTTAGCGACGAACGGGTGGGTTGAGATAGACCTTCCCGACGGTAGTAAAAAGAAGATAAGAATAAGGAGACTTCATATAGAAGAAGATGCGGGAAAAACCATTCACAAAGGTGATAAAAGCTACGTTGACCTCAACAGGGCGGGAACACCCCTTATGGAGATAGTGACCGAGCCCGACATAAGAACACCCGAAGAGGCAAGGATATTCCTTGAGAAACTGAGAAACATTATGAGGTATGCGGGCGTATCAAAGGCGGATATGGAAAAAGGACAACTCAGGTGTGATATAAATGTCTCTATAAGACCGAAAGGTTCAGATAAGTTCGGGACGAGGGTTGAGATAAAGAACGTAAACTCCTTCAGGTTCGTCCAGAAAGCCCTTGAGTACGAAATAGAGAGACAGATTAAGGTTGTGGAGGAAGGCGGGGAGGTTATTCAGGAGACCAGAACCTTTGACCCCCAAACGGGAAAAACTTACACTATGAGGACGAAAGAAGAGGCGGAAGACTACAGATACTTCCCGGACCCGGACCTGCTTCCCCTTAAAGTAAGCAGAGAGTGGATAGAAGAGATAAGGAGAAACATGCCGGAGCTCCCCGACCAGAGGTTCAAGAGACTGATAGAACAATACGGTCTTTCCGAATACGAGGCGGGAATTCTTGTAAACCATAAAGAGGTCGGTGACTTCTTTGAGGAAGCCGTCAAACATTACAACGAACCGAAAGGAATAGTAAACTGGCTCATAAACGACCTTCTCGGACTACTCAGGGATAAGGGAGTAACGATAGAGGAAAGCCCGGTAAAGCCTGGCCAGCTTGCGGAGCTGGTAAAACTCATAAAGGAAAAGGTTATATCAACGAAGATAGGCAAGGAAGTGATTAAGGAGATGGTTGAGACCGGAAAGTCCCCGTCACAAATAGTTGAGGAGAAGGGGTTAAAACAGATAACAGACGAGAATGCCATAAAAGAGATTGTTAAGAAAATCTTTGAAAGACATCCCAAGGAGGTCGAAAGGCTTAAAAACGGGGAGGAGAAACTCATAGGCTTCTTTGTGGGTCAGGTTATGAGGGAAACTAAGGGTAAAGCAAACCCTCAAGTGGTTAATAAAGTAATTAGGGAGTTAATAAAGTAAGGGGGTAGACAAAAATGATAGAAACTGAAGTTCCCTCACGGGAAGGAATAAAATCAAGGCTTTTGACTTTAAAAGAAGCGAGCAAATGGGCATCCGAATTTCTTAACAGAGAAGTAAGTGAACACAACATAAGCTATTTGATAAATTACGGTAAAATAAGAAAGTACATTATTGATGGTAAAGTTTATGTATCCAAGGAAGAGTTAAAACAATATTATATAGAAAATGTTTTGAAAAAAGAGGAAAAGTATAAAAAAGCTTTAGGAATAGATTTATGTTGGGAACTTTCATTTGATTGGGTACCTGAAAGAGAAAGAACAAAACACGTTCATAGATTACATCCATATAAGGGAAAGTTTATACCACAACTTGTTGAATATTTCCTGAGCAAATACTTTAAAGCGGGAGATATAGTATTAGACCCTTTTTGTGGTAGTGGAACGACCTTAATTCAGGCCAATGAAATGAACATCCACAGCATAGGAATTGATATATCGGAATTTAACATTTTAATTACCGAAGTTAAATTTGCAGATGTTAATATTGAAGAATTGAAGAAATGTATAAACGATATTTTCTTGAAATTAAGAGAGCACGAGATAAATAATAGAATTACCGGATTCGAAAAAGAGTTAAAGAAATTATTGGAAGAATTCAATAGAAAAAACTTTCCTTCTCCTCAATTTAAAAGAGATTTTCAAGATGGGAAAATATCAAAAGAATATTTAATAGAAAAAGAAAAAGAATTTAATAAGGTTTATTTGGATCTTTTAAAGAAATACGGAATAAGACAAAAGGAAAATAATTCTGATTCCTTTTTAGACAAGTGGTATATTCCGAACGTAAAAGAGGAAGCTTATATAATTCTTGATTTTATAAACAAGATATACGATGAAAAAATTAAGAAAGTTTTAATGATTATCTTAAGTAGAACTATTCGTTCTGTTAGAGCAACAACTCATATGGACTTAGATAGATTAAAAGAGCCTCAATACACACCTTATTATTGCTACAAACATTTTAAAATATGCAAACCTGTATTCTCATTAATTCCGACTTTTAAAAAGTATGTAAACGATACGTTGAAAAGACTTGAAGAATATAAAAAATTAAAAACCGATGCTTATCAGATTGCATTAGTAGGAGATAGTAGAACAATTGATATTTTTGAGGAAGTAAAAAAGAAAAGTAAAGAGTTTTATGAACTACTAAAGATTAAAAAGATAACCGGAATATTTACCTCTCCACCTTATGTTGGACAGATAGATTATCATGAACAACACGCCTACGCCTATGAGCTTTTCAATATTCCCAGAAGAGATGAGCTGGAAATAGGGCCCATGTTCAAAGGTAAAGGGAAAGAAGCAAGAGAAAGTTATATTGAAGGTATAAGCCAAGCTCTTAAAAATTGCTTGAAGTTTATGGTAGATAACCCTGTTATTATTATAGTTGCAAATGATGAATTTAACTTATATCCTATAATAGCTAATAGAGTGGGACTGAAAATAATCAAAGAATATAAAAGACCTGTTTTGAATAGAACTGCAAGGGATAAGAATG
>NZ_JBSLZM010000086.1:0-3576 GCF_056494385.1 Aquifex sp.
TCACTGAAAAGGAAATGAGGAGAAAAGAAAGAGGGAGACCACGACAATACACAAACTACATCTTTATTGTGGCGCTTCTACTAAAACAATTGGAGAATCTCTCTTTAAGAGAACTTGAAGAAATTGGCTGAAAGACTTGCATGTGGCAAGCCTATATGTTTTGGCTAAGTTTGCTCTTTACAACTTATCTCTTCTCATAGAGCTTTTATTGTTGTGCTTCTGTCTTTTGAAACTACACTCCTATACCCCCCCCTGCTTCTCTATGCTCGCCTAATTTTTAAACAGCCTCAGGGGTATAATACTCCCATGGAAACACCTCTTTCGGCGGTTCACAAGCGGCTCGGGGTTAAGTTCACAGAGTTTGCCGGTTGGAAGATGCCTCTAACTTATGACACCATAATAAACGAGGTAAAGGATGTAAGGGAAAATGCAGGCGTTTTTGATATCTCCCACATGGGAAGACTTCTCGTAAAAGGAAAGGATGCTAAAGATAAACTTCAGTATCTAACAACAAACAACCTTGATAAGCTTGCATCTGGTAGGGTTCAGTATAACCTGCTTACGAATGAGAGGGGAGGTGTTAAGGACGATATAACGGTTTATATGATTGATGAAGAAAGCTTTTTCATATGCGTGAACGCTGTAAATCGTAAAAAGGTTTACAACTGGTTAAAGGAATTTGTAAACGTTGAAGACGTTTCGGATAAATACGTTCAGATTGCCCTTCAGGGACCAAAGAGTGGGGAAATTTTGAGTAAGTTTTTTGATGTTAAGGAACTGAAGTATTACCGCTTTAAGATGTTCGGAAATACGATAATTTCCAGAACAGGGTACACGGGTGAGGACGGGTTTGAGATATATATAGATTCGAAAAATGGAGTAAAGCTCTTTGAGGAGCTTGTAAAAGAGGCAAAACCCTGCGGTTTGGGAGCAAGAGATGTTTTAAGGATAGAAGCGGGGTTTCCCCTTTACGGAAATGAGCTTTCGGAGGATATAACTCCTCTTGAGGCTAACCTTGATAGGTTTGTTGATTTCTCAAAGGACTTTATGGGAAAGGAGGCTATCCTGAAAAAGGAAGTAAAGCGGAAACTTTTCGGCCTTGAAATGCTGGACAGGGGCGTTCCTAGAAAGGGTTATAAAATTTTCAAAGAAGATAGAGAAATAGGTATAGTATCAAGCGGGACTTTTTCCCCGACGCTGAATAAGGGAGTAGCATTATGTTTTATAGATGTTAGTGAGAGAAAGGAAAGGAACGAGGTTGAGATTGATATAAGGGGGAAAAAATTAAAAGCTATTTTGAGAAGATATCCCTTCGTTAGGAGGAGGTAAATGGAGTTTCTTCTCTTTATATGGGGGATAGTTATAGGCACCGTATTCTCAACCGTCGGGGCTGCGGGTGGTATACTCGCAGGTTTCGGACATATATCCCTGTTTGGGATAGCGTCCGCAAACACAGTAAAGGTGATGAACCAGGTTCTCGTTCTGCTGTCAACCTTTGTTTCTGTTCCCAATTATTGGAAACGGGGGAGGGTCATATTTATCCTCGGAGGTTTACTGGGTATAGGGAGTATTCTCGGTGCTCTGGCGGGGTCAACACTTTCCTATAAATACCTAACGAACCTTAGAGACTATAAGTTTATCTTCGGGATACTTACATTAATCGTAGCTTTAAAGATTTTTTATGACGTTTTTCACAAAGAAAAGGAGAGAATAAAAAAGATTGATACGGGAATAAAAGAAAAAGGAGAAAGGAAGGTGAAAATAAAGTCCCGCTCTCCTAAAGAGATTGTTTACAGCTTTTTGGGAGAGGAACATTCTTTTAACCCCCTTTATCCATTAGTTGCCGGTTTTGTTGTCGCCATGATATCTTCTGCTTTGGGTGTTGGAGGTGGTTTTTTATTAGTTCCCTTTATGGTTTCCGTTCTAAAGATTCCTATGTATCTTGTTCCGGGAACAAGTGCCTTTTCAATTTTGATAACATCTATTGTTAGTATCCTAAATTACATTAATCTCGGCGCTTCTGTAAGTTGGTATTTCGTGTTTTACGAGGCTCTAGGAGTGGTCATAGGTTCTTTTATGGGACCTCATATATCCCATATACTGGGGGAAAAAAGACTGAGAATAATTCTCGGAGTTATACTCTTCGGTATAGGGTTGAGGTATATCTTTATTTGAGATATGGAAGTTAGGATAAATAAGTTCCTATCCGAGGCGGGAGTAGCTTCAAGGAGAAAGGCAGAAAAGCTTATTCTTGAAGGCAGGGTAAAGGTAAACGGAGAGGTTGTAAAGAGTCTGGGAACGAAGGTAAATCCTGAAATTGATATAGTAGAGGTTGACGGAAAGCCCGTAAAACCCCAAAGAAAGAGATACATAATCCTTAATAAGCCTTGCTGTTATCTTACCCAGCTCGGGAAATCAAGGGACGGCAGGAAAACAATAGAGGAGCTTATAAAGGATATACCCGAAAGGGTTTTCCCGGTCGGGAGGCTTGATTATAACACCGAAGGTTTATTAATTCTCACAAATGACGGGGAGCTTGCAAACAGGATTTTACACCCGAGGTATAAGCTTCCGAAGGTTTACTTAGCCCTTGTAGAAGGAAGGGTATCCCAGAAGACATTAAAGGAGATGACTAAGGGAACGGAACTTGAGGACGGCTTTGCAAAGCCGGACAGCGTAAGAATAGTAAGGTATGAGGGAAGAAAGACGCTTCTTGAGATAGTTTTTCACGAGGGAAGGAAGCATCTCGTGAAAAGGTTCCTTGCAAAGTTCGGACATAAGGTAAAGAGATTAAAAAGAACCGCTATAGGTCCTATAAAACTCGGTAAGTTATCTCCGGGAAAGTGGAGGGAGCTAAACAAAGGGGAACTTGCGCAGCTCTTTAAGGCGGTGGGTCTAAATTATAAATCTTATGGTAAGGGAAAGGGTAAAGGAAACACTGAAAGAGTTAATAGCCATACCGAGCGTATCGGGAAAGGAAAGGGAAGTTCTTGAGTATATTGAGAAAAGGCTGGGCTCGGTCGGGCTTAAGTTGAAGAAACAGTTCGTTGAAGAAGATAGGTATAACCTTGTTTACGACAATGGTTCGGACTTCCTTATATCCGTTCACGTTGATACGGTTCCGCCGGCTGGTTTTAAGAATGCATATAAGCCGGAAGAAAGAAACGGAAGGATTTACGGCAGGGGGGCAAGCGACGTTAAGGGAGCTGTCGCAAGTCTAATAACAGCGGTTGAATGGTTTAAAAAGGATTTTCCCGAAATGGATATTCCCATATCCCTTGCCTTTGTTGTAGACGAGGAGCAAAACACTGCACTGGGTTCGGAAAAGCTTCCCGAGGTTCTTGAAGGTAAAAAAAGGTGCCTCGTCCTTGAGCCTACATACGGTCTTCTTTGCACAAAGCAGATGGGATCGGTTGAGTTCTCGGTAAAGGTGAGATGTAAGTCTGCCCACGGGGCTGAGTTTGAAAAGGTGGAAAATCCTACAAAGGTTTTCATAAGTTTCCTCAATAACCTTGAAGAGGAACTTAGAAGAGAAGTTAACGTAATAATGATAAGGAGTGGTTCAAAAGTTTACAC
>NZ_JBSLZM010000087.1:0-7800 GCF_056494385.1 Aquifex sp.
ATAATAAAGCCCAAGAAAAGGGCAAAGAGAACCTTAAACTCCGGCGTGTTTTTTACGTTCTCTAAAAACTCATTCACCCTATGTAGGTTATTATTAGGACTATAATCGTTCCCAGAACTAAGTTAATACCCACAAAGATGGGGATTTGACCGAAAAGCCTCTTTCTATATAGGAACAAGTGAATGTAGATGAAATTTATAACCATTATTGCAAAAAGTATTAACTTAAGGTGAAATAGAGGATTTGTGCTAAAGTCTGGCCTAAACTTGTGCCACATCGCCATACCTGTTCCGAAGAGAACAATAATGGCAAGCCATACACTCATGAAGAACTTCCCGAGAACTTTCGGAGCTATATCCTGCCTGCATTCCTCCTTTGCGGAACGAAGAGCGGGGCTTAGGAAAAGGACGTTAAAAAACATCCCTCCAATCCAAACTATTGCGAAAAAAAGGTGAAGAAATAGGTAAGTCTTATACATCTGCCACCTCCCGAGAGTATTATACTCAGCTCGTGAGACCTTCTTCCTTCAGCTTTTCCTTCTCACCCTCTTTAAGGGGCTCACACCTGTTTACGTTTCCGAAACAATCGGGACAAAGGTCAAAGAAAACGAGAACTCCGAGACCCCCCAGCATCATATTAACCTGTGTTATTACAAGGTTTTCCTGCCTTTCGGGAAGAATCTGGTACTCCTCAAGGGTCTTACCGCAAAGGGTTTTATTCTCAGCGTCTCCTAACATGTGAAACTGAAAGACAAGCCTCTTTGTTCTTCTGCACTTCATCCACTTTGGTTTAAGGTCAAGAATAACGAACTTTATCTCAACGTTTTGGTCCGTTATCCATCCCTTTTGTTTTGCCTTCTCAAGAAGTTTTTTCATTTTTTCCGGATCCATAAGCTGCATTTTCTAACCTCCGTCAAATAGATTATGAGTAAATTTAAAGACCAAATTCCATGGGTTTAATCAACCGAATCTTCCCGTTATGTAATCCTCCGTGAGCTTCTTTTCGGGCTTTGTGAATATTTTTTCTGTGGGTCCGAACTCTACAAGCTCTCCCATATACATGAAAGCGGTAAAGTCCGAAATCCTGGCTGCCTGCTGCATGTTGTGGGTAACTATCACTATTGTAAGTTTGTCTCTTAGCTCAACGAGAAGGTCTTCAATTTTCGCGGTTGATATGGGGTCAAGGGCCGAGGTAGGTTCGTCAAGGAGCAAGACCTCGGGTTCAACCGCTATCGCCCTGGCTATACAGAGCCGCTGTTGCTGTCCACCGGAAAGGGAGTAAGCGTTATCGTAAAGTTTGTCCTTCACCTCGTCCCAAAGTGCCGCATCCCTCAGGGCTTTTTCAACCTTCTCGTCAAGAATGGATTTCTTCTTTATGCCTCTTAACTTCAAGCCGTAAGCTACGTTTTCGTATATGGACTTAGGAAAGGGGTTCGGCTTTTGAAAAACCATACCTATTCTCATCCTCACGAGGATAGGGTCAACATCCTGACCAATAAGGTTTATACCGTCGGGATAAAGTATAGCTTCCCCTTCGTATCTAACGTTTTCGTAAAGGTCGTGCATTCTGTTAAAGCACCTAAGAAGGGTTGTTTTCCCGCATCCGGAGGGACCTATTATCGCCGTAATTCTTTTCTCATAAACGGGAAAGGTTATGTCTTTTAAGGTGTGTCTCGTTCCGTAGTAAAAGTTAAGGTTTTTAACGTCAATCTTTACGCCACGCTTATGGGCTTTTTCCATCTCATAAAGAATTTTATTAGATTTTGCTTTACCTCTCTTCTTAACAATTTCTTAACAAAACTCCTTTAAAAGAAGTTATAAACTTTCTTCAGGAGGGAAATTGATGAATAGAAGAGTTTTCCTAAGCGGACTTCTTTCCCTTGCATTATTTCCCGCTTTAGCTCCTGCAAAGGAAAAGGTTATAAACGGTGCCGGTGCATCCTTTCCTGCACCCCTTTACTGGAGGTGGGCCAACGAATACTACAAAGAAACGGGGGTAAAGATTAACTACCAGTCTATAGGCTCGGGAGGAGGTATAAGACAGATAAGGAACAGAACTGTTGATTTTGGAGCTTCGGATGCACCTCTGCCTCCTGAAAAAACAAAGGAGTATAACCTCGCTCAGTTCCCCACGGTAATAGGAGGTGTTTCTCTTGCTTACAACCTAAGGGGTGTTAAGAACCTAAGACTTTCCACGGAAGCCGTATGCGGTATATTTCTCGGAAAAATAAAGTATTGGGATGACCCTGTTATAAAGAAAGATAACCCCGGTGTTTCTCTCCCCCACAGAAGGATAGCGGTTATAAGAAGAAGCGATGGTTCGGGAACCACGTGGATATTCACTAACTACCTCTCAAAAGCCTGCCCCGAGTGGAGAGAAAAGGTAGGATACGGTAAGGTTGTTAACTGGCCTACGGGTGTCGGTGCGAAAGGAAACGAAGGTGTTGCGAACTACATAAGGAGAGTGAGGGGAGCTATAGGTTACGTTGAGTATGCCTATGCTCTTGAGAATAAACTACCCGTTGTAGCCGTAGAGAACAGAGAAGGAAACTTCGTAAAACCTTCCCTTGAGACCTTTAAAGCTGCCGCAGCAAACGCCAAGTGGGACCCCGATAAGGACTTTTACGAAATACTTACTTGGCAACCGGGAGAGAATGCATACCCCATAGCGGGAGCTACCTTTATACTTCTCGGAAAGGAGCCCGAAAGGAAAAAGATAAATAGAGAGGTTGTTAAGTTCTTTGACTGGGCTTATAGAAAAGGTGATAAAATTGCTATAGAGCTCCACTACGTTCCTCTACCCGAGAACGTTAAAAACATGATTCGGGACTACTGGAGGAAACATGGATGGTATTAATAACGTAAAAAGGAAGAGGGACGCACTTCTTGAGAAGGTTGTTTTCCTCTCCCTTTTTTCCGCTACGATTTTCTTAGGTCTCGTATACCCTATTCTTATCGGCGGTTCTATACTTAAGGAAGCTTGGTTATCTATTCAGAAGTTCGGAATAAGTTTCCTCTTCGGAACTACTTGGGACCCGGTAAGGGAGATATTCGGGGGACTTCCTGCCATCGTAGGAACGATTCTCACTACCGCGATGGCTACTGTTATAGCTGTTCCCGTATGCATAGGTATAGCCATCTTCATAACAGAACTGAGTCCAAAACCCCTTAAGCCCTTGTTCACTACAGCGGTTGAGCTCCTGGGAGCTATACCGAGCATTATTTACGGTATGTGGGGTTTCTTCGTTATAGCTCCGCTTATGTCCGAATATGTTGAGCCCTTTCTTCAGGATACCTTTATGGACCTTCCCCTTATAGGAAAGCTTTTTGACGGAATACCTACGGGTATAGACCTGTTAACCTCAAGTTTAGTTCTTTCAATAATGATAATTCCCTTCATGGCTACTATAGTGAAGGACACCTTTGAAATGACACCGCAGATTTTGAAAGAAGCGGGCTACGGCATGGGTGCAACCAAGTGGGAGGTTATAAAAGACATCGTAATACCTTATGCATTTCCCGGAATAGTAGGCGGACTCATACTTTCAACGGGAAGAGCACTCGGGGAAACTATGGCTGTAGCATTCCTTACGGGAAATGTCCACCAGATACCCAAATCCCTTCTTGATAACTTTACAACTATAACCGTTGCAATCGCCAACGAGTTTACAGAAGCAGACACGGACCTTTACCTTTCTTCCCTATACTACCTTGCCTTTATTCTTTTCCTTATGTCCTTTCTGCTCCTCATCATCAGTAAGTTTATAATCTTCAATAGGCTGGAGAAGAAATGGAAGACCTCGGGCGTTTAGAGAGAAGGATTAAATACAGAAAGGTGAAAAGCTTCATTATACTCTTTCTCTCTTTTCTCACAGCAGTTTACGGTATATTTTGGCTTTTTTGGATTATCATAGACGTATTTATAAACGGTTTTCAAAACATAAGCATTTCCTTAATCCTTGAGGACCCCAAACCGCCCGGTGTGGAAGGTGGAGGTCTGAAACACGCTTTCGTCGGACACTTTCTTATAACAACCATAGCAACCCTTTTAGGGGTTCCTATAGGCATAGCTGCGGGAATATTCTTTACCGAATACGGAAGGCACAGTAAGTTCGTTGAGTTTATGAGAACTATGACAGACTCTCTTGTTAGTCTGCCTTCAATAATAGTGGGAACTTCGGTTTACGCCATTCTCGTAAAGCCGGTGGGACACTTCTTCGGACTCAGCGGTTCGGTAGCCCTCGCTCTTCTCATGCTTCCCGTAATAGCTATAACGACCGCGCAGATACTAAAGCTCGTTCCCGATTCTCTTAGGGAAGCGGCTTACGCCCTCGGTGCATACAAGTGGCAAGTTATAAAGGACGTCTCACTAGTTGCGGCAAAGAGGGGGATACTTACGGGGGTAATTCTCGGAATAGCAAGAATAAGCGGAGAAACCGCACCACTTTTATTTACCTCCTTTAACAACAACTTCACGACTTATAACGTATTTGAGCCCATGACTTCTTTAACGGTCACCATATTCGTTTACGTCATGGGTCCTTACGAAGACTGGCACAGGAAAGCTTGGGCATCCGCACTAATACTTATGTTCATCACACTTTTATTCTTTATCCTTGCAAAGTATTGGGTAGGAAGGAAAAAGGCCTAAAGGAGAATCTGCTTAGCGAAGAGTATCTCGGGTATCTTCTTTATCTCTTCAAGAACATCCTCGGGAATGGGGTCATCAAGGTTGAGAATTCCTATAGCTATACCCCCTTTCTTTTCTCTTCCCAGCCTAAAGCCTGCTATGTTTATGTTAGCTCCTCCGAGAATAGAACCTATCTTTCCTATAACACCGGGAACATCTTTATTTTCAAACACCAGGAGTATACCCTCGGGTTCAATGTCAACCTTGTAGTTGTCTATCTCGGTAATCCTCGGAATCTGTCCCTCAAGAACCGTTCCGGCAACAACCTTTTCCCTTCCATCTTTTACCACAACCTTTATGTAGTGCTTGAAATCGGGTGTTTCCTCGGAAGAAAGCTCTTCCACGCTTATTCCCCTGTCCCTTGCAACGTAAAAGGCGTTAATTATGTTTACAGGAAAATCAACGACCTCCTCAAGAATTCCCTTAAGAACCGCAGACGAGATAGGCTGGAAGTGTTCCGCTATATCTCCCCTTACTTCTACGTGAACCGACCTTATGCCTTCGTCTGTCCATTGAACGAGGAACTTTCCAAGCTTTTCCGCAAGGTCAAGGTAGGGCTTTATTAGTGTAAGAACCGAAAGGTCGGGAAACGGAGCGTTTACCGCATACTCAACCGTTTGACCCTTAAGGGCTTTCAGAATTTGTTGAGCTACAATCACCGCGACGTTCCTCTGGGATTCGTAGGTATTCGCACCTATATGGGGACTGAGGGAGATATTTACCTTATCCGAAAGCCTTTTTAGTTCATCTACAAACTCGGGAGGAGGGGGCTCCTTTGAGTAAACGTCAAGGGCAACCCCCTTTATCTTACCCATTTCCATATACTTTATGAGTGCCCTCTCGTTTATTATCCCTCCCCTTGCACAGTTAACTATGTAAACACCATCCTTCATAATCTCAAACTCTTTCTCGTCAATCATGTTCTTAGTTTCGTGAGTGAGGGGAGCGTGTATCGTAAGAACGTCAATTTCTTTTAACATATCGTGAAGGTTATCAACGAGTTTAACTCCCAGTCTGTCCGCCTTTTCCTTGGGAATATAAGGGTCGTAAGCCATAACCTTCATACCGAAAGCTTTAGCCCTTATAGCGACCTGTGAACCTATGTTTCCGAGACCAATTATTCCGAGGGTCTTTCCGTATAGCTCCTCTCCCATGAACTTTTTGCGGTCCCATCTGTACGAGAGGATATTTTCATGAGCTTTATGGCCGTTTCTCATTATTGTGAGCATATGCATCATCGTGAGTTCGGTAGCCCCTATCGTGTTTGCTCCGGGAGTGTTTACAACGAGAATCCCTTTCTTCGTAGCGGCTTCAATGTCCACGTTATCAACACCAACACCTGCCCTTCCTATGACCTTTAACTTCTCTCCCCTTTCTATGAGCTCCTTCGTGACGGGCGTTCTGCTTCTCGTTATTATCGCGTCAAAGTCCTTGATTATCTCAAGGAGCTCCTCGTAAGATATTTCGGGCTCGTTGTAAACCTCAACCTCTGGGTCCTTTTCAAGAAGTTCAATACCTTCGGGAGCTATAGGGTCGGTAATTAATACCTTGTACAAGTCCTTTACCTCCGTGATGGAAGTAAGGAAATAATTATAAACCATGAGTGAAAAGAGAGCCCTCCTTTACCGAAGGGGAGGCCTCGGGGATACTCTATTTACCTTTCCCGTTCTTGAAATATTTAAAAGATTGGGATACAAAACCGTCGCTGTGGGAAACACGGATTATTACGAGATAGCGAAGCACGTCGGTTTTGCGGACGAAGTATACTCCGAAGTACCCGAAGGAGTGTATGATAAAAAAATTATTATCTCCCTTGAGGGAAACCTGAAGCCCTTTCCCGAAAAGAGAGTCTGGATTCTTGAACACTACCTAAAAAGCCTAAACCTTCCCCCTATTTATTCCCCCATCTTACCGATAAAGCCAGAAGAGAACTCTCCCTTTAAGGGAAAGGTTGTTATTCACCCTTCAAGCGGTTCAAGGAAAAAGAACCCTCCGCTTGAACTTTTTGTGAGCCTCGGGGATTACCTAAAAAGTAAAAATATTTAATACATTTACCTGCTGGGCGAAGCTGAGGAGCATTTAAGTGAATTTCTCAAGCCTCACTTTTTCAGTTTATCTCCCCTTGAGATAGCCAGGAACTTAAAGATGGCACGTTTCTACATAGGCCTTGACAGCGGAATAACACATCTCGCTTCATACTTAGGTGTTAAGGGAGTAGCTATTTACGGACCTACCGATAAAGTTGTTTGGAAGCCTTTAGGAAATAGCGTTGAGGTTCTTAGCCTTAACTACGAGTGTTCTCCTTGTTTTCCGAACGTGTGTAAAGAAAGACCATGCTTAAATCCCGAGGAACTATTTAAAAGACTCACCAGACTAATAGACTTTTACCTCATACCTTGAGAGTATATCCTTTCTTTCTTCTGTGAAAGCCTTAATAACTTCAATCGTCTGGTTGTTTATAGAGAAATTTGCGGCCTAAAACCCCGTATCTATGATACGTTTGTGCAGCCCGCCCCGAAGAGGTTGACTAGAAAGCATTTGTGGAGTAAATTGGTAAATAGCTTAAATACCCCACCGCTCCCGAGAGGGAGCTGAGCGACTTTAAGGTGGGGTAGAAAGAGAGTACAGAAGCTGAAAGTAGCTCCGCTATCCCGCTACACATTGGGTTAGGTAGGAGTAGGGGCGGCGTGAACCCACCTGTGGTGGTAAGGGACACATTTAGTGTCCAAACCCACCACGAAGCTCCGCATCTCTGATGCGGGGTAGTTCACTTCTTCAATGTATTCGGAATATACACTGCTTGTTCCGTGAAGAACAAAAGCAATACCGGTAAGTTTTTTGACCTTTTTAAGTTTTTCAAAATCCAGTGTAGGTTTCCCTTTGAATGTGATTGAAGTATTCGTATGCACATAAATACACCAAGTTTTTGAAGTGTTGAAAAATTAGACTATTCTCATTCCCTACTCCCTATATACAATTGTATGAGAAAATTTAATTAAGAAATTAAAAACCAGAGGAGGTTGTGAAGATGTGACATATTGTAGAGTTTGAAAAGAACGGAGTTACTGTAAGAGGCTATATAGCTACCCCGAAGTGGGGAGGCCCGGGAGT